>CBJKNR010000267.1:0-5558 GCA_966417555.1 uncultured Sphingopyxis sp. | reverse complement strand
GGGGGGCGCATCGGCGCCGGCGCGGGCGACCGGGCAGCGCGACAGGGTTTGGGTCATCGATGCCTCCGCTCAGGCCGAGGCGAACATGCGTTCGATGTCGCCCGAGGTGACCGGGCGGCGCGCCTTGCCGATCGCGTCCATGCTGTCGGTCCTGAGCCCGCCCAGATTGTGCCGCGGGCTGACGTCGACATGCTTGCCCAGTTCGCGCAAATGCCCGACGGTGCAATTCTCGCGTCCGCCGTTGAGCGCGAAGGCGTCGAAGCTGTATTCGCGCATGACGTTGAGGTGGGTGATCTTGTCGATCGTCTCCTTTTTCAGGCCATTGACCGACGCCCACAGATATTCGGGGACATTGGGCCATACCGTATCCGAATGCGGATAGTCGCATTCATAGGCGACCATATCCTCGTTCATATATTCGAGATTCTTCACGCCGAACTGGTCGTCGATGAAGCAGCAGATGATGTGCCGCTTGAACAGGTCCGACGGCCGTTCGCCCCTGAAATCGGTGAAGGTCCATTCGTGGTGATGCTCGTGCGTGAAATCGGCGCGCTCGAGGAAATAGGGTATCCAGCCGATGCCGCCTTCGGAAAGCGCCATGCGCAGGTCGGGATAGCGCTGCCAGAAGGTCGCGAAGGTCCAGTCGGCGGCTGAATTGGCGATCGAGATCGGCATCGCGGTGATCCACGCGTCGATCGGGCTTTCGGGCGAGGGGTGCATCGCCCGCGCGCCGGTGCCGATATGGCAGTTGATTACCATCTTGTAGTCGGAGCAGGCCTTCCAGAAGGGTTCCCAATATTCGTTGTGAATGCTCGGCAGGCCGATGTTCGACGGATTGTCGGAAAAGCTGACCGCATGGACGCCGAGGTCGCTCATCCGCTTCAGCTCGGCGAGCGTGTCGTCCATATTCCACATCGGGATGAGGCACATCGGGATGAAGCGACCCGGCGCGGCCGCACACCATTCCTGTACATGCCAGTCGTTCCAGGCGCGGCAGGCAAGCAGCGCTTCCCCGGGGTCCTTCTGCGCCATGCCGACGAAGGTACCGCCGGCAAAGCTCGGCATCGTCGGAAAGTTGAGCGAGGCGAGCACGCCATTGGCGTTCATGTCGTCGACGCGGAGCTTGGGATCATAGGTTCCCGGGCGGAGCTGTTCGAAGGCGCTCGGTTCCATGCCATATTCGCTGCGCGGACGGCCGACGACGGCGTTGAGGCCGATGGTGGGAAAACGCTGGCCATTCCAAGACCAGATGTCCTTGCCATTGTCCTGGACGATGCGCGGTGCGCGGTCCTTTTTCCCCTCGGGATAGTGGCGGATAAAAGCCTCGGGCGGTTCGACCGCATGATCGTCCACGCTGATGATCACCATGTCGTCCATCTGCATGGCGACTCTCCTCTCAAACGATTTTTTGTTGGCTCATCATCGCAAAAATTGACGATGTGTCAACTATTCTATTATGACATAGTTATATAAGTAGGAGAGGAAAATGATCACCCGTACACTCCCCGCCATCGATCTCGACAATCGGGCTTTCTGGACATGGGGGCGCGAGGGCAGGCTGGCGATCCATCGCTGCGCATCCTGCGAATATTATGTGCATCCGCCGGTACCCTTCTGCCCGCGCTGCGAGAGCGGCGACGTCGCACCGCAGCCGGTTTCGGGACGGGGCAGGGTGGTGACCTTCACGGTCAACCACAAGGCATGGGTACCCGATCTGGCCGAACCCTATGTGCTCGCGCTCGTCGCGATCGAAGAACAGGACGACGTCCGCCTCGCCTGCAACCTCGTCGAATGCGCGCCCGACACCGTCGATTTCGATATGGAGGTCGAGGTCGTCTTCGAACCGGTCGACGATCTGTGGGTGCCGCTCTTTCGTCCCGTCCGGTCATGACGCGATTCGCCGAGAAGGATACAGCGATCGTGGGCGTCGGGATGTCCGACGTCTCGCGCGGCGCGACGAAATCGGCCCTGGCACTCACCGTCGACGCGGCGCTGGAAGCAATCGCGGACGCGGGCCTGACCCGCGCCGACATCGACGGTATCGCGACCTGGCCTGGTGAGCGCGCCGATGGCTCGGGCTTCTCGCCCGTTGGCTGTGCCGCATTGCAGGATGCGTTGCGGCTTGAGGTCGGCTGGTATGGCGGCGGCGGCGAGGCGCCCGGCCAATATGGCGCGGTCTTCAACGCGATTGGCGCTATATCGGCGGGTCTGTGTCGCAATGTGCTGATCTTCCGCACGATGTATGAAGCGACGGCGCGCAAGACAGCCTATGCCAACTCGTTACTGCGCGAGGGGCAGCGGCAGGCGGGGCCATTCTCGTGGTACGCTCCCTATTTCACCTACGCCGCCGCGCTCCAGCAGGCGCTCTTCTTCAATCTCTATGTCCACAAGAGCGGCATCCGGCCGGAGCAGGTGGGCCAGATCGCGATCAACCAGCGCCGCAACGCGGCGCTCAATCCGAACGCGATCTACAAGGCGCCGATCACGATCGAAGACTATCTGGCGTCGCCGCTGATTGCGACCCCGCTGCGCCTCTATGATTGCGACGTACCCATCGACGGTGCTGCTGCGATCATCGTCTCGCGGATGGACGTCGCGCGGACGTTGAGGAACCCTCCCATCCGTATCGAGGCGATTGGCTCGTCGATGCGCTATCGCAACAGCTGGACCCAACTTGCCGAACTCGACACGCAGGCACAGCCGAAGGTCGCCGAGATGATGTGGAGCCGCACCGACCTCAGGCCCGTCGACGTCGACATCGCGCAGCTCTATGACGGGTTCAGTTTCCACACGATCAACTGGCTCGAAAATTTCGGTTTTTGCGACCGCTATGGCGCGAAGGATTTCATCGACGGCGGCAAGCGCATCGCGCGCGATGGCGAGCTGCCCGTCAACACCGGCGGCGGGGCGCTTTCGGCCGGCCGCCTTCATGCTTATGGCGCAGTGCATGAAGCCTGCACGCAGCTTTGGGGCCGCGCCGGCGAAAGACAGGTGAAGGGCGATCCCCGGGTTTGCGCAACATCGACGTCGGGCGGACCGCTAGCCGGCGCGATGCTGCTCGTGCGCGATTGATCCGCCGATCAGGGTCAGGCCGACCGCCCCCAACGCTTCCGGATCGTCGGGCCAGTCATACAGGATCAGGTCCGCGGGCGCACTGACGGCCAGCGGCGTCGCCTGATAGAGCCGAAGCGCCGCCGCGCGATCGACGGCCTCGCCGGCGCCTATCGTCGCGCCTTCGCGCGTCCGGCGGTCGGTCGCAGCGCGGATCGCGATCCACGGGTTCGGATCGCCATAGGGCGCATCCGATCCGCCCAGCACGCGAACGCCGCGGCGCATCAGCGAGCCGAGACGATAGAGGTCGCCGATTTCTGGCTCATCCATCTGTGCAAGATAGCGGTCACCGCGATCGTGGATGAAGTTGGGCTGTGTGACGACGGTCAGTCCGGCTGCCGCAATATCGCCGATCAGGCTTTCGGCAATCATCCCGCCATGCTCGATCCGGTCGCAGGGCCGCGGCCCGCCGGCCTCGGCAAGCACCTGAAGATAGAAGACAAGCTCGCCGAGGGTGACGCAATGCGCCGCGACATTGCGGCCGAGCGCTCGTGCGGCGACGATCCGCGCCGCGACCTCCGCGACGGGCGGCAGGTCATTCTCGTCGAGCAGCAGCTTGACCGGGCCAAGCGCATAACCGTCACTCACCGTCAGATGTTCGGCCCCCATCAGTGTCAAGCGCTGGGGAAGCGCTCCGCCAAGCAACGCCGCCTCGGCCGCGCCATTCGAGGCGCCGGCGTCGGTCACACCGGTCACGCCCCATTCGGCGAGCTTCGCGCCGAGCGCCACGAGCGATGGCGGTGAGCCGCCGATTCGTTCGCGCAACCACCGGTCGCCCCGCCATATGCGGCCGTTCGGTCGTCCGTCGGGATCCCGCTCCATGCAATCGGGAAAGGGCGGTGCGCCGAGCATCGCGACGGCCGCGCTATTCAGAAGCCAATAGCCGCCGGTGCGATCCTGCACCCGCAACGGATGATCGGGCAGCCATTCGTCGAGCATCTCGCGGTCGGGGAGTCCCGCGATGCGCTCGTCATAGCCGGTCGCGCGCACCCAGCGTCCGGGCTTGCCGGCGGCGGCGCGTAACCGGGCAATGGCATCATCGGAAGTTGGACACCCCGCCAGGTCGACCGACTCCATCTTCGCCGCCGTGGCGAGCAGATGGATATGATGGTCGTGCAACCCGGCACCCAAGGTCATTCCTCGCGCATCATATTCGGGACCATGACCGCGCAGATCGGGGGCGACCGTCGCGATATGGCCGCCGCTGATCCCGACGCTCAATGACCCGCCGCTCGCACCGCGGGCATTCCGGATCAGCAGGTCGAAGCGCGCTCTCATCGCATCGCCTCGGCAAATCGGGCTGCGGTCCCCGCAAGCGGGACGTCGAGCAAACCCGATTGTCCGGCGTCCAGCGCCTGGAGCGCCAGCGTCGCCGCGGTCAAGCCGGTCAAGGGATCGGCGAGCGCATCGCCAAGGAAATTTGGCTCGCCCGCCTGCCAACGCACCAACCCGCCCGCAGCGGCACAATCGTCACCGAACCCGACGCGCATCGCCGCCTCGCTGCGCCAGCCATGCGCCGTGATCGCGATCCAGAGCAATCCGGGGTTAATGGAAAACAGATGATCCTCGGCTAGACCGAGCCGCGCCAGCGCGTGCGGCCGCGCCGCAGTGATCAGCACGCGCGCCGCGGCGATACGGCCGGGCAGGTCGGCCGAAACCATCGGCAGGACCAGTCGCTGCTTGCGGCCATTCAATCGGGCGTCGAGTTCCGGCGTGTGTGTTGCAGTCGGATCGGGCCGGTCAGGGCTTTCGATCTTCACGACGTCCAAGCCCGCTTCCGCGAGCAAGCCGCCGCAATAGGGGCCGGCCCAAAGCGCGGACAGGTCGACGACCGCGCCGTCGGTATGGCCGCCGGTTTTCAGAACGGGCGGTGGGGACGGGTTTGCCTCGCCAACTCGCGCAACGGGAAGGTGGAGCGCAATGCCTCGTGCCGCCATTTCAACCGCTGTGCGGCTGGCAGCGCTTTCGGCGATCGCTTCCCACGGGTCGTCGTCGAAGCCGGCGCCTGTCCACGCGGGAACAAGATCGCGATCCTCTTCGCGCGCCAGTGACACGGCGATCCAGCTGTCACGACACGGTATCAGCCGGCAGTGCCCGTTCGGCGACCATAGGCTTGGCTCGCCTAACGCCATATCTTCGTGCCGCGACAGCGCAATGCGCGGGTCGAAGACGATCCGGCGGTTCGATGCGGCAACCAGCCGGTCGCCCGCCGATGCAACGACATCGAACAGGGTCACCAAGCCCTGTCCTCGATCGCGTCGATCAGTCCCCATTCAAGCGCTTGTGCCGCGCCAATGCGTTTCGCCGACAGCAGCATCCACAGCGTGCGATGCCGTCCGATTGCCCGTGCGACGGTCGTGGTGCCGCCCGCGCCGGGAATGAGGCCCATCGCCAACTCGGGTAGCTGAAACCATGCGTCGGGCGTCGCGACGCGATGGTGTGCCGTT
>CBJKNR010000266.1:0-5566 GCA_966417555.1 uncultured Sphingopyxis sp. | reverse complement strand
GGCGCTCGGCGAGCAGCTCATAATAGGTTTCGGGCGGCGCCGGCGCGAAGGGGTTGCCATAATCCTTGAGCTTGTCCCACGCAGCGTAGAGGTCGTCGCACGCGAAGGCGATGTGCTGGATGCCCTCGCCATTATAGGCGCGCAGATATTCCTCGATCTGCCCGCCGCCGCCGGCGCCCTCTTCGTTGAGCGGGATGCGGATCTTGCCATCGGGGGCGGTCATCGCCTTCGAGGTGAGGCCCGTATATTCGCCCTTGATGTCGAAATAGCGGATCTCGCGGAAGCCCGCGATGCGCTCATAGAATGACGCCCAATGCGCCATACGGCCGCCGTAGACATTGTGCGTCAGGTGATCGATGACCTTGAGGCCCGCGCCGACCGGATGGCGGTCGACGCCTTCCTCATAGACGAAGTCGATGTCGTAGATGTTGAGGTCGTCGCCCCCGTTTTTCCCTTCGTACCGGTCGATCAGATAGATGATCGAGCCGCCGATGCCGCGGATCGCGGGCAGGCGCAACTCCATCGGCCCGGTCTTGACCTCGACCGGCTCGGCGCCGCGTGCGATCGCTTCGGCATAGGCTTTGGCGGCGTCGCGGACGCGCCAGCCCATCCCGCACGCCGACGGGCCATGCTCGGCGGCGAAATAGGCCGCGGGCGATCTGGGTTCATAATTGGCGATCAGGTTGATCCCCCCCTGCCGCCACAGTTCGACCTGCTTCGAGCGGTGGCGCGCGATGCGGGTGAAACCCATGCGTTCGAACACGGGTTCGAGAATGCCCTTTTCCGGAGCCGAAAATTCGACGAATTCGAAACCGTCGAGACCCAGCGGATTGTCGAACAGGTCGGCCATGGTGCATTCCCCATATAGTTTCAATTGAAACTACTATGATGGATTGCGGGGTGCGAGTCAATGCGCGAGCACTCTCGTCATCCCGGGCTTGACCCGGGATCCCGCCTTTTGAAGGCACCAACGCGCCTCGAAGTTGCGGGGCCCCGGATCAAGTCGGCGGTTGTCCCGTTCGCATCCGTAATCTCGTCATTGCGAGCGAAGCGAAGCAATCCAGAGCGGTTGAAGCCCACTCTGGATTGCTTCGCTTCGCTCGCAATGACGGAATGAGGGGCGTCTGCGGATGTCCAGGGGATAATCGCCGATCAGGTCCGGGGTGACGATGGAGGAAAGGCTAGGCCGCCGCGCTCTCGATCGCCTCGAGCGCTTCCATCCATGCCGCCTCGACGCGCTCCAGTTCGGCCGCGACCTTGCCGCGACGCTGTGAGAGCTCGCCCATCGTCAGCTTGGCGAGCGCGGGTTCGGCGCTCGCGGGGTCGAACATCGCGCGGTCGATCGCCGAAATCTGCTTGTTCAGCTTTTCGGCCTGCGCTTCGAGCTCCTTCGCCGACTTGCGCAGCACCGCTTGGGCCTCGCGCGCCTTGGCCGCCTCTTGTCGTGCGAGCTTGGCGTCCTTCGGCTTGGCGGGCGCGCCCTTCGCATCGTCGTTCGCCGCCGCGCCTTTGCCCAGAATGAAGGCAACATAATCGTCCATGCTGCCGTCGAAATCGCGCGCGGTGCCATTGTCGACGAGCACGAGCCGGTCGGCGGTGAGTTCGAGCATGTGGCGGTCGTGGCTGACGATCAGCACCGCGCCGTCGAAGCCGTTCAGGGCCTGCACCAGCGCCTCGCGCGCATCGACATCGAGGTGGTTGGTCGGTTCGTCGAGGATCAGCAGGTGCGGCGCGTCGCGCGTGATCAGCGCGAGCGCGAGCCGCGCGCGCTCGCCGCCCGAGAGCTTGCCGACCTCGGTCGTCGCCTTGTTGCCGGTGAAGCCGAAGCGCCCGAGCTGCGCGCGCACCGCGCCCGGCGTCTTGCCCGCCATCACGCGTGTCATATGCCCCAAGGGCGTGTCGCTGCCGTCGAGTTCCTCGACCTGATATTGCGTGAAATAACCGACGCGCATCTTGCCCGACGCCGCCATCGCGCCATCCATCGGCGCCAGCTGCGCCGCGAGCAGCCGCGCGAGCGTCGTCTTGCCGTTGCCGTTGCGCCCGAGCAGCGCGATGCGGTCGTCGGGATCGATGCGCAGGTTGAGCCGCGTCAGGATCGGCGCGCCCGGTGTATAGCCGACGCTCGCGAGGTCGAGCGTGATCAGCGGCGGCTTCAGCTCGTCGGGGCTCGGGAAATCGAAGGCGAGACTGGGGTCCTCGGCGACCGCGGCGATCGGCTGCATCTTCGCGAGCTGCTTCGCGCGCGACTGCGCCTGTTTCGCGGTCGAGGCGCGCGCGCTGTTGCGCGCGACATAGTCCTGCAGCTTCGCGCGCTGCGCGTCCTGTGCCGCCTTCGCCGCCGCAAGCTGCGCGATCCGCTCGGCGCGCTGGCGCTCGAAATCGTCATAACCGCCCGGATAGAGCGTGACCTTGCCACCTTCGAGGTGGAGGATATGGTCGACGACATTGTTGAGCAGATCGCGCTCGTGGCTGATCACCACGAGCTGGCCCGGATAGGATTTGAGGAAGCTTTCGAGCCACATCGTCGCTTCGAGGTCGAGGTGGTTCGAGGGTTCATCGAGCAGCAGCAGATCGGGGTTCGAGAAGAGTAGCGCCGCGAGCGCGACACGCATCTTCCAGCCGCCTGAATAGTTGTCGAGCGGGCGCCCCTGCATCTCCTCGTCGAAGCCGAGCCCGATCAGGATGCGCGCGGCGCGTGCCGGCGCGGCATAGGCGTCGATCGCGATCAGCCGCTCGTGGATGTCGCCGAGCTTGTGCGGATCCTGCTCGACCTCCGACGCCGCAAGCAATGCCGCGCGCTCGGTGTCGGCGGCGAGCACCGTTTCGAACGGCGTCGCGGTGCCACTCGGCGCTTCCTGCGCGATATAGCCGACGCGCGTCTTGCGCGGCATTTCGATGCCGCCCTCGTCGGCTTCGAGCTGGCCGATCATCACTTTCATCAGGGTCGACTTGCCCGCGCCGTTGCGGCCGATGAGGCCGGTGCGGCTTCTGCCCGGCAGGCTCGCAGTCGCGCGGTCGAGGATGGTGCGCCCGCCGAGGCGCACGGTAAGGCCATTGATCGTCAGCATGCGCGCGCGCCTAGCATGTTCGGCGCCGCGGCCCAAGTCCCGCGCTGGCATTTGCGACGCGCGTGCGGCAAAGACGGGACATGGCCGACCTCGCTCCCTTCCACATCGCCTTTCCCGTCGACGACCTCGATGCCGCGCGCCATTTCTATGGCAGCATCCTCGGCTGCCCCGAGGGGCGAAGCGGTGCCGACTGGATCGACTTCAACCTCTATGGCCACCAGATCGTCGCCCACCGCGTCGACACGCCGCGCGCGCGGCCCGCGCATAATCCGGTCGACGGCCATGACGTGCCGGTGCCGCATTTCGGCGTCATACTGCCGCCCGCCGAATGGCAGGCGCTCGCCGAGCGATTGCGGGCGGCAGGCACCCTATTCATCATCGAACCGCACACGCGCTTTCCCGGGCAGCCGGGCGAACAGTCGACGATGTTCTTCCACGATCCCGCGGGCAACGCGCTCGAGTTCAAGGCCTTTGCCGATCTGGGCCAGCTCTTCGCAAAATAGGGCTTAGTGCCCGCCGCCGCCCATCGAAATCTGCTTCGGCCGCGGCGCGAACCACACCGAGATCGCGGCGATCACGAACACCACACCCGACGCGAGGAACAGGTGGAGCACCCCGAGCGTCGAGGCCTGCACCTCGACCAGCCGCTCGATCGCGGCGCGCGCCTGTTCGAGCGTGAAGCCGGCATTTTGCAACGACGTCATCGTCGCCTCGGGATTGTTGAGCGCAGAGACGAGTTCCGACCGCGAGGTACGGCTCGCATCGTCCCACGCCGTCGTCGCGACCGCGGTGCCGATTGCGCCGCAGAGCGTGCGCAGGAAGCTCATCAGCCCCGCGGCGGACGTCTGGTGCTGCGCGGGCACCGAACTCAGCGCGAGCGCGGTCAGCCCGACGAAGAAGAAGGGCATGCCGATCCCCTGCAATATGTGCGGCAGTGCGAGCGTCCAGTAACCGACGTCGGCATTCCAGCTCGCGCGCAGGATCGACATGAACGCCATCCAGAGGATGCCTGCCGAAATCGTGATGCGCACGTCGACCTTGGTCATCAAACCTGCCGCGACGGGCGACAGCAGCACCGCGAACACGCCGAGCCAGGCGACGATGAAACCCGTCTGCGTCGCGGTATAGCCCGCGACCTGCTGCAGCCACAAAGGCGTCAGAACGACCTGCGCAAAGAAGGCGCCGAAGCCCAGGGATATCGCCATCGTCGCGAAGGTGAAGCCGCGAAAGCGGAAGATCCGCAAATTCACGACCGGATTGGCGTCGGTCAGCTCCCAGATGACGAAGGCGGCAAAGCTGATCGCGGCGACGATCGCGAGCGCGACGATCCACGTCGATCCGAACCAGTCATGCTCGCGCCCGGTGTCGAGCATGATCTGGAAAGCGCCGACCGACACGACGAGCAGGATCAGCCCGATGACGTCGATCCGCGCCTTCGCGCGCTTGGTCTCGAACGGCGTCAGCAGGGTGAACACGCCGAAGGCGCAGATCGCGACGACGGGCAGGTTGATGAAGAAGATCCACGGCCAGGTCCAGTTGTCGCTGATCGTCCCGCCGAGGATCGGCCCGAGGATCGGCGCGGTGGTCGTCGTCATCGCCCAGATCGCAAGGCCCACCCCCGCCTTTTCCCTGGGAAAGATGCGCAGCAGCAAGATCTGCGACAGCGGCATCAGCGGGCCGCCCGCAAGCCCCTGCAGCACGCGGAAGAGCACGAGCGCGTCGAGCGTGCGCGACACACCGCACAGGAAGGAGAAGATGCCGAAACCGATGATCGAGATCATGAACCAGCGCACGGTGCCGAAGCGCATCGCGAGCCAGCCGGTCAGCGGCACGCTGATCGCGTCGGCGACCGCATAGCTGGTGATCACCCACGTCCCCTGCGTCGGCGACACCGCAAGCCCGCCCGCGATATGCGGCACCGACACATTGGCGATCGTGGTGTCGAGCACGACGACGAAATTGGCGAGCGCGAGCGCGAAGGCCGCGACGATCAGCCGCGCGCCGGTGAGCGGCTGCGGTTCGGCGGCGATGGCGGAGGCAGGGGCGGCGGCGCTGGCCATGTCAGATCGCCCTTCCGGCAAAAGGAAGCGTCATTGCGAGCGAAGCGAAGCAATCCAGAGCGGCATTGCGCAGCCTCTGGATTGCCGCGTCGCCTCCGGCTCCTCGCAATGACGAATTTGTCGGGATGCCCATTGCTTAATTCCCGCGCGTGTCGATCGTCGCTTCCATCGAGAGCCCGACGCGCAGCGGATGCGCCTTCAGCTCTTTCGGATCGAGCGCAATGCGCACCGGCAGACGCTGCACTACCTTCACCCAATTGCCCGTCGCATTCTGGGCGGGGATCAGCGAGAAGGCCGCGCCGGTCCCGCCGGCGATGCCGACAACCCTGCCGCGATAGACGACGTCACCGCCATAATAGTCCGACACCAGCTCGACCGGCTGGCCGATCCGGATATCGCCGAACTGGCTTTCCTTGAAATTGGCGTCGACATAGGCGG
>CBJKNR010000265.1:0-5588 GCA_966417555.1 uncultured Sphingopyxis sp. | reverse complement strand
ACTCGCGCTGGGCCTTGACCGCGGCATCGGCCAGTTCAACATCGAGCATGAGCCCGAGGGTGTCGCGCTCGCCGAAATCGCGCTCGCGAAGGAAATGACCGCGCCCGCGGTGCTGCGCGTCAACCCCGACGTCGATGCAGGCACGCATGCAAAGATTTCGACCGGCAAGGCTGAGAACAAGTTCGGCGTCGGCATCGACGTCGCGCCCGAAATCTTCGGCCGGCTGTCGGCGCTGCCGGGGCTCAACATGCGCGGCATCGCGGTGCATATCGGCAGCCAGCTGACCAGCCTCGCACCGCTCGAGGCGGCGTTCGAGCGCGTGGGCCGGCTCGTCGCCGACCTCCGCGCGGCGGGGCACAGCATCACCCATGTCGGCCTCTGCGGCGGACTCGGCGTGCCCTACAATGCCGACGACAATCCGCCGAGCCCGGCCGAATATGGCGCGATGGTCGCGCGCGTGACGAAGGATTGGGACGTCACCCTGATGTTCGAGCCTGGCCGCGTGATCGCGGGCAACACCGGCGTGCTTCTGACCGAGGTGCTGTGGGTCAAGCCCGGCGCGACCAACCCCTTCGTCATCGTCGATGCCGCGATGAACGATCTTGCGCGACCGGCGCTTTATGACGCCTATCATGATTTCGTCGCGGTGAAGCCGAGCGGTGAAAAGATGACCGCGTCGATCGTCGGCCCGGTGTGCGAAACCGGCGACACCTTCGCGCGCGACCGCGAAACCGACAAGGTCGAGGCCGGCGATCTCGCGGTTTTCCGTACCGCGGGTGCCTATGGTGCGACGATGGCCTCGACCTACAACAGCCGCAGCCTCGTTCCCGAGGTGCTCGTCGACGGCGACCGCTATGCCGTCGTCGCCGACCGCATCGCGGCGGGCACGATCATGGCGGCCGAACGCGTGCCCGACTGGATCGACTGATCAAAACCGTCATTGCGAGCGGCGAAGCCGCGCGGCAATCCAGAGTGGCGTAAACCGCTCTGGATTGCTTCCCCCGGCTTTCGCCGGGGTCGCAATGACGTTGATATGAAATCCGGTTGCTATAGGCTTCCTGCATGCACCAGCTTCCCATCCTCCTGAACCTCAGCGGCCGCACCGTCGTGCTGGTCGGGGAAGGGGAGGCTGCCGATGCCAAGGCGCGGCTGATTACCCGTGCCGGCGGGCGGGTCATCCCGGCGTGGAAGGAGGGCGCCACAATCGCCTTCGTCGCGCTCGATGACGATGCGCAGGCACGCGCCGCCGCCTCCGACCTCCGCGCGCGCGGTCTGCTCGTCAACGTCGTCGATCGTCCCGACCTCTGCGATTTCACGACCCCCGCGATCGTCGATCGCGCCCCGGTGACGATCGCGATCGGCACCGGCGGCGCCTCGGCGGGCCTCGCGAAAGCGATCCGCCAGCGCATCGAAGCCTTGCTCCCCGCGCGCCTCGGCGCGCTCGCCTCGGCGCTCCACGCCGCGCGCGCCGCGATGAAGGCGCGCTGGCCCGATGCCGCCGACCGGCGCCGCGCGATCGACGCTGCGCTGGCAAGCGGTGGTGCGCTCGATCCGCTGGATGATGCCGCGGCGGACAAGGTCGACAGCTGGCGGGCGAGCGACGCGTCCGCCGCGCCGTCGCGCCTCGAGACCATCCGCCTCGCGAGCGCCGACCCCGACGACCTCACGCTCCGCGCCGCGCGCCTGCTGGGCGAAGCCGACCATATTTTCCACACCGCGGCGCTTTCCCCCGCGATCCTCGACCGCGGGCGCGCCGATGCCGTGCGCCACGTCGCAAGCGCGCCGCCCGCCGATCCGCCGCCCGGCCTGTCGCTCTGGCTGGAGCCGCCGCGCTAGAGCCGGTACGACTCGCTCGGGCTCTCGTCTGCGCCGGTCGTTACATTCTGAATAAAATTACGCATCAGCGCCGCGCATTCGGGCGAATGGCTTTCGAGCAGTTGGTGCCCGCCGTCGAAGACATGCATTTCGAGCCGGTCGAGCTCGCGGTGGTACGCCAGCATTTCCCCGATCGCGAAATAGCGGTCGTGCCGGCCCCACAGCAACAGCCCGGGCGGCTGGTGCGCGCGGTGATACGCTGATATATCGGCAAAGCGGCCGATGTGCCACGCATAGCTGCTGAAGATGCGGAACTGGATGTCGGTCACCCCCGGCCGGCCGAGACGCTCCCAGTCGAGGTGCCAATATTCGGGAGCGAACAGCGGCTTGATCCGCGCAGGTATCCCCGCGCCGACATATTGGTCGCGCACGCCGTCGAAGTTCATCCATTCGGGCAGCGCGGCGCGATTGTCGGGGGTCGGATCGTCATAATAGGCGCGCACGCCGTCCCAGCTTTCGTCCATCCCCTCCTCATGCGCGCTGCCGTTCTGGATGATCAGTCCGCGAATGCGCTCGGGATGGGTGAGCGCCAGATAATAGGCGACCGGCGCGCCGAAATCGTGGACGTAAAGGAAATAGCGGTCGAGCCCGATCGTCCCGGTGAAGGCATCGATCGTCCGCCCGATGGTTTCGAAGCTGTAGTCATAGTCGTCGGGGACGTCGGTGAAGCCGAACCCGGGCATGTCGGGGGCGATCACGCGCGCGACATCGGCCAGCGGCTCGATGATGTTGCGGAAAATGTGCGACGAGCTCGGGTAGCCGTGAAGCAGCAACAGCCCGGGCGCCGCGCGCAACCCCGCTTCGCGGTAGAAGATGCGGGCGTCGCCGACCTCGGCGACGCGATGCCTCGTCTTGTATGCATCGAGCATGCAGCGCTCCCGTGATTTCGGGTCCGTGATTTCGGGAAGAACGCGCGGCGCGGCAATAATATCCCGCGCCCCCCGGGCGTCAGGCGTCGGCGCCGGTGACCCAGGCAAAGGCGCGATCGCGATCCTGCGGCTCGAACGTAGCTGATGGAGGGCAGCATCGCGCTTTCGATCCGCGTCGCGGCGCGAATCCACGCCTGATCGGCGACCACTGCGACCCGGCCGAAGCGATCGAGCTTGCCGAAAAGCGGCATCGCGCGCGCGATATAGGCGCCAAGGCCCTGAAGCTCGATTCCGTCGATCGCCTGCGTCTCGACGAAGACATGGACCTTGTCGTGCCGCGCCATCGCCACGTCGAGCCGGTCCATGATCCGGTCGAGGTCGTCGCCGGCGATCCGGTGCGCCAGCCTGACGGCAATCACATCATCGGCGGTGTCGAGCATTTCCATCGGGGGTTCCTTTCGTCGCTGCCCGAAAAACCCCCGCGGCCGTCCGCCGTTCCCGTCAGGGCGCGATCGCCAGCCCGTCGCCATTCCTGCCCGCGGCGATCCGGCGCAGCACCCGGCCGCTCGCAATGTCTATCTCGGCTACCTTGTCGTGCCCCGTCTCGGCGGCATAGAGTCGCTTCGAATCGGCACTGAACAGCAAGGTGACCTGTCCCTTCGCCTGCTCGCCCGACACCTTGATCGTCTTGACCGGCGCGCGCGTTCCGGCGTCGAACAGGCTGATCGTGCCCGCGGCGATATTGCTCGTGGCGATCAGCTTGCCGTCGGGGCTCGCCAGCACACGGATCGCGACCGGATCGACCGGCTGCTCGGCGACCTTCTCGCCCTTCGCGGTATCCCAGACCGACACGCGCGGTGCGTCGAGGTCGCCGACCCACAGCTCGCGCCCGTCCTTCGCCAGCGCCAGCCCCTCGGGCTTGCCGCCGACGGCCAGATCGCGCAGTTTCTTGCCGGTCTCGAGGTCGAGCACGCTCACCGTTCCCGACCCAATGTTGGCGGTATAGGCGGTGCGCTTGTCGGGCGCGACGACGACCATATGCGTGCCCCTCTGCCCGGTCGCAATCGAGGTGAGCTTGCCGTCGGGCGCAACCACTGCAACCGACTCGCTGCCCTCCGCCGTCGCGACGAGCCGTCCGTCGGACAGCCACAGCAGCCCATGCGGCCGCTGGTTCGGGCTGAGGTCGATCGTCTTCAGCTTCGTGCGCTTCGCGACGTCGAACACATCGATCGTCGTCCCGCCATAGGCGACGACCGCCGCCTGCCTGCCGTCGGGCGAGATCGCGATCTCGTGCGGCATCTTGCCCGTCGGCAGCCGCGCGAGCTCCGCGCCGCTGTCGAGCGCGATCAGGCTCAGCGTATCCTCGCCCTTGTTTCCGACGAGCAGGGTTTCGGCGATAGCCGGAACGGTGAACAGTACGCCGGCGAGGGCGATAAGGATAGCGCGGCGCATGATCATTCTCCGGTTGCGGTGCCCCATCCTATCCCGCCGATGTGCCGCCGCAACCGCGCTTCGACCGGCGACATGCGCAAATTACGCAAAGTTAACTCGGCGACCGGCGCGCGCGCTTTTAGCCCTGACCGTGGCGGCAGGTCGCGCCGCCGATCAGGACAGGAGGGGAATATGGAATTGCCATCGATCGACATCGCCGTGCTGCCGTTGCTCGACACCGCGGTCGGGCTGTTCGGGTCGCTGATGGGCGAAAGCGTCACATCGGGGCCGTCGGTCTTCGAGATCGCGGTGACCATCGCGCTGATCGTCCACGACTGATCGCGGGCGGGAACGGGCGGCGGCATGGGTCGCCCCTGTTCCCGTTATTTTTGCATGACTGCCGAACGCTCGCGCCATGACCATTTCCCCCGCGCCGACGCCGCGCGACGCCGGCGCATCCGCGCTGCGGTCGCTGCCGCCGATGCGGACTGGCGCGCCATCGATCACACACCCGGCGGCTTGCTCGATGCGATCGGTGCGCTTGGGGATACGCCTCCCGACATGGCCGTTGCGCGCCTGCTGCCCTGGCTCGATGACACGACGTGGCTGCAGGCCCGGCTCGCCGCGGCGCTTGCGCTCCTTGCCGCCGATCCGTTCCTGCGCCCTCCGTTACGGTTTGTTGGCGGCAGCGACGGCGACCCCGGCGGACTCATCCTCGCCGATCGCGGCGGTGTCCGCATGACTCTCCTCATCCGCCCTGCCGGCAGCAGTGTCGCGACGCCGGCAAATTGCGTCTTCGCCCCCGGCAGTGCGGCGATCCGCGTCCTCGCAAACGGCGGCGCGTCGCTGATATTGCACGAGGTCGCGGTCAGCGCCGCCGAAGAAACGGGCGGCTTCACCGCCGCCGCCGCGGCACCCTGCCATAGCCACCCGCCACGCCCGCTCCGCATCGGCGAGACCATCCACCTCGACACCGCGCGGCAAAGCCATAGTCTCGTCGGCGCGAAGCGTGATGTGCTGCTCCTCGAACTCGCCGTCCAGCCGCCGTCGCCGCTTCCGGTTCGCGCCTATGACGTCGCGACCGGTCGGCTCGCCCATGTCAGCGCCTCGCGCCGCGACAGCAGTTTTCGGGCGATGGCGCTGACGCTGCTCCGCCACCTCGGCCGTGCCGACGCCGCGCCGCTCTTCGCCGCTGAGGCGCGGAGCGAGGATTTCGCCGCGCGCTGGCACGCGATGCGCGAACTGGTTGCGCTAGACCCCGCCGCCGCGCGGCCACATCTCGCCGCGATGGCGGCGGGCGACCCGCACCCCGAAGTGCGCCGCGCCGCCGCGGCGACGATGGCGATCCTGTACTCCCATCCCCCAGGCGGGAGGGGCAGCGAGACTCGCGAAATTGTTCGCGCGTCGCAGCGG
>CBJKNR010000264.1:0-5592 GCA_966417555.1 uncultured Sphingopyxis sp. | reverse complement strand
CATCTCGCCGTCGAGGCGGCAGCCGACATGCCCGCCGCGCGCGCTCGCCTGATAGGCCGCGAAATGATCGCGGCCGAGGCGCGCCGCCCAATAGGGCGTCAGCACGCTGTGCGCCGATCCGGTCACCGGATCCTCGGGAATGCCGGCGCCGGGCGCGAAGGCGCGGCTCACGACATCGGCGTCCGACGGATCGCCCGCGCCCGGCGCGGTCGCGATATAGAGGATGTCGCCCTCGCTGAGCGCGGCGAGATCGGGTGTGAGCGCACGAACCTCCTCGGCGCTGCGATAGACGATGAGGGCGTAGCCGCCGCCGTGCCAGAGCGTTTCCACCACATTGCCGCCCATCGCGCGTGCGATGTCGGGCATCGGTTTGGCGCCCGGCGGGTAGGCCGGCAGTTTCATGCGGTAACCTTCGTCGTCGCCATTGCGCGCGACGGTCAGCCGGCCCGCTTTGCGCGTGCGGAAATGCATGTCGTTCCGCCATTGCGCCGCCGACAGGAGGACATGCCCGCTCGCGAGCGTCGCATGGCCGCACAGCGCGACCTCGATCGTCGGGGTAAACCAGCGCAGCTCATAATCGGCCTCGTCGCTTTCGTCGGGAACGAGAAAGGCGGTTTCGGCGAGGTTGTTCTCGGCCGCGATCGCCTGAAGCGTAGCATCGTCGAGCCATTCCTCGAGCGGCATCACGGCAGCGGGATTACCCGTAAAGGGGCGGTCCGCAAAGGCGTCGACCTGGGTGATCGGAAGGCGGCGTGCTGCGCTCATGGATAAAGCAATCCTTTCGTCCAGCCATCGCCGGCGCGCCGGAACAAGGTGCGTTCGTGCAGCCGGTGGGCCCGGTCCTGCCAGAACTCGATCGCCGAAGGATTAACGCGCCAGCCCGACCAGCGCGGCGGGCGCGGCACGTCCTGTCCTTCGAAGCGCGCCTGCATTTCGGCGAAGCGCGTCTCGAACGTCTCGCGGCTGTCCAGCGGGCGCGACTGGTCGCTCGCCCAGGCGCCGAGCTGGCTGTCGCGGCTGCGCGTCGCGAAATAGGCGTCGGCGGTCGCGTCGTCGACCGGCGTGGCCGCGCCCTCGATGCGAATCTGGCGCCGCAGCGATTTCCAGTGAAAGAGCAAGGCGACATGGGGGTTGGCGGCCAGCTCCCCACCCTTGCGGCTGTCGAGGTTGGTGTAGAAGACGAAACCGTCGGGTCCATGCCCCTTCAGCAGCACCATGCGCAGCGACGGGTTGCCGCCCGGCGTCGTCGTCGCGAGCGCCATGGCGTTGGCGTCGTTGGGCTCGCTGGCGCGCGCCTCGGCGAACCAGCTGTCGAACAGGGCAAAGGGATCGTCGCTCATCGGCGCGTTCATAATGCGCCGTACGTGCATGGTCGAGCGCGATATGAAGGGAACTTGACCGCCTGACGGCACATTACCACATCGGCGCGCAATCGGGCTTCACGCCCAGTCACTTATCGGGCTACAGGAGCACAATGGCCGATCCCTATTCCACCCTGGGCGTTGCGAAGAGTGCGAGCGATGCGGAGATCAAGTCCGCCTATCGCAAGCTTGCGAAGGAACTCCATCCCGACAAGAACAAGGACAATCCGAAGGCGTCGGAGAAATTTTCTGACGCGACCAAGGCCTATGATCTCCTGTCGGACAAGAAGAAGCGCGCGCAATATGACCGCGGCGAGATCGACGCTGACGGCAACCCCGCGATGCCCTTCGGCTATGGCGGCGGGGGCGGCGGTTTCCGTGGCGACCCGCGCGGGCAGGGCGGCTTCGGAAATGACAGCGCCGACTTCGGCGACATCTTTGAGGGTCTGTTCGGCGGTCGTGGTGGCGGCGGGCCGTTCGGCGGCTTCGGCGGGCGCAGCGCGCCGCCACCCAAGGGCGCCAATGTTGCCTATCGCCTGTCGGTATCTTTCATCGACGCCGCGACGCAGGCGCCGCAGCGCATCACGCTCGCCGACGGCGCCACGATCGACCTGAAGCTGCCTGCGGGCGTCGAGTCCGGCACCCAGATGCGCCTCGCCGGCAAGGGACAGCCGGGGCCGGGCGGGACCGGCGACGGGATCGTCACGATTACCGTCAAGGATCATCCCTTCTACGAGCGCGACGGCGCGAACATCCGGCTCGACCTGCCGGTGACGCTGAACGAGGCGGTCAAGGGCGCAAGGATCAAGGTGCCGACCGTCGACGGCCCGGTGATGCTGTCGATCCCGGCCGGCTCCTCGTCGGGCAAGGTGATGCGTCTCAAGGGCAAGGGCTTCAGCCAGAAGAGCGGCGGGCGCGGCGACCAGCTCGTCCGCCTGATGGTCGATCTGCCCGCCGACGACGAGGCGCTGATCAGGCTGCTCAGCGAATGGACCGATCCGCGCGACGTGCGGGCGGCGCTCGGCGTGTGATGCGTGGCTGAAGCCCGCGAAACGAGGATCGTCGCCGCGCTCGAGCGCGAGGTCGCCGACGAGGTCGGCAAGGAGTTCCTGGCAGAGGGTCATTCGCCGCACTCGCCCGAAGCGCGCGCCGAACGTGCCAAGCGCGTCAAGCTCCGCGCGCGCGCGCAGGGAATCCTCGATCGCGGCCGCGAACAGCTCGGGCCGGGAACGCGCGCCTGGCGCATCGCGCGCCGCGTCGTGGTGGGCACCTATACCGACGGCTTCATCCACGCCGGGAACCTCGCCTATCTCGCGCTGATCGCGCTCTTCCCCTTCTTCATCCTCGTCGCCGCGGTGCTGAGCCTGCTCGGCGGCAGCCAGGGCGGCGAGGCGGCAATCGATGCGGTCTTTTCGCTGATGCCACCTTCGGTCGCCCAGGCGCTTTCAGGCCCGATTCGCGAGGTGATGAGCGCGCGCACCGGAATTTTCCTCTGGATCGGCGCGCTCGTCGCGCTGTGGACCGTCGGCAGCTTCATCGAAACGATGCGCGACATCCTCCGCCGCGCCTATGGCACGCATTTCAGCCGCGGCTTTTTTCATTACAGGTTGCTGTCGATCGGCATCATCACCGGGGCGGTGGTGCTGATGATTCTGTCGTTCAGCATGCAGGTGCTGATCGTCGGTATCGAGCAGTTCATCACGCGCGTCCTGCCGCCCGCCTATCAATCGGCGGGAACGGTCGCGATCTCGCGCGGCATATCCGGTTTCGGCCTGTTCCTTGCGATATATATGCTCTTCTATACGCTGACCCCGTCCAAATATCGCCAGCTCAAATGCCCCAAATGGCCCGGAGCGCTGTTCACGACCCTGTGGTGGATCGGCGTCACGCTCGCGCTGCCGCCGCTGCTCGCGAGCTTGCTCAGCTATGACGCGACATACGGCAGCCTCGCGGGTGTGATGGTTGCGCTGTTCTTTTTCTACCTCGTCGGATTGGGTATGGTGATGGGCGCCGAACTCAACGCCGCGCTCGTCGAGGTTGAGGATTTGGGCCACGACGCTATTGGGCGCGTGGACGACATAATGGTCGAATCGGAAAAGGCCGGAGAAGAAAAATGACGGGTCTGATGAAGGGCAAGCGCGGGCTGATCATGGGCCTCGCGAACGACAAATCGCTCGCTTGGGGCATTGCCAAGGCGCTGCACGCGCACGGCGCCGAACTCGCGATCTCCTATCAGGGCGACGTGATGCTCAAGCGTGTGAAACCGCTCGCCGACGAGCTTGGCTGCGATTTCCTGATCGATTGCGACGTCGCGGACATGGACAATCTCGACGCGGCCTTTGCGACGCTTTCCGCGCGCTGGCCGACGATCGACTTCGTCGTCCATGCGATCGGCTACACGAACAAGGAAGCGCTGCGAGGGGCTTATGCCGATGTCGGCCTCGAAGACTTCCTGATGACGATGAACATCAGCGTCTACAGCTTCACCGCGGTCGCCAAGCGCGCCGCGGCGATGATGACGCCCTTCGATCCCGAAACGGGCAAGGGCGGCGGCTCGCTGCTGACCTTGAGCTATTATGGCGCCGAAAAGGTCATCCCGCATTACAACGTCATGGGCGTGGCGAAATCGGCGCTGGAGACCAGCGTCAAATATCTCGCCAACGATTATGGGCCGCAGGGCGTGCGTGTGAACGCGATTTCGGCGGGCCCGATCAAGACGCTCGCGGCGTCGGGCATCGGCGACTTCCGCCTGATCCTCAAATGGAACGAATATAACGCCCCGTTGCGCCGCAACGTCACCATCGACGATGTGGGCGGCTCGGCGCTCTATCTGCTGAGCGATCTTTCGGGCGGCGTCACCGGCGAAACGCATCATGTCGACGCGGGCTATCACACCGTCGGCATGAAACAGGAAGACGCCCCGGACATCGCCCTTGCCTGATTCCCTCCTCATCCGTCCTGCACGCGCGGAGGATGAAGGGGCAATCGGCAGCGTCATTCGCGCCGCCTTTGCCGGGACCGAATTCGGTCATCAGGGCGAAGCCGAACTGGTGCGGATGATCGAGTCCGATGGTGACGTCATGGTATCGCTCGTTGCCGAGCGCGGCGGCGAGGTCGTCGGGCATGTGCTGTTCAGCCGGATGGATGTCGAGACCGATGGCGCGCCGCTTTCGGGCGCCGGTCTCGCGCCCGTGGCGGTCATGCCCGCAAGCCAGGGGCAGGGCGTCGGCGATGCCCTGATCCGCGCCGGGCTCGATGCGCTCCGCGAACAGGGCGTGGCGATCAG
This sequence comes from uncultured Sphingopyxis sp., assembly GCA_966417555.1. GTDB lineage: Bacteria > Pseudomonadota > Alphaproteobacteria > Sphingomonadales > Sphingomonadaceae > Sphingopyxis. The sequence goes on along the minus strand of CBJKNR010000264.1, from coordinate 945 downwards.
CTTCGTCCTCGGCCACGAAAGCTATTACCCGCGTTTTGGCTATTCGCCCGACCTTGCCGCCCGCTTCACCTCGCCTTTCGGCGGGCCGCATTTCATGGCGATGATGCTGGACTCGGACGCGCCATGGCCGCTAGGCGGGCGCGCGGACTATGCGCCCGCATTTGGCCGGATGGGATAGGGCAATGAGTTTCAACAGCTTCGGACGCGTTTTTCGCTTCACGACCTGGGGGGAAAGCCACGGCCCTGCGCTCGGCGCTGTCGTCGACGGCTGCCCGCCGCGGCTGTCGCTGTCCGAGGCCGATATTCAGCCCTGGCTCGACAAGCGCCGCCCGGGCCAGTCGCGCCACACGACGCAGCGGCAGGAGCCCGATCAGGTCCGCATCCTCTCGGGCACCTTCGAGGGCAAGACCACGGGCACGCCGATCAGCCTGATGATCGAGAATGTCGACCAGCGTTCGAAGGATTATGGCGACATCGCGCAGGCCTGGCGCCCCGGCCACGCCGATTATGCCTATGACGCCAAATATGGCATCCGCGACTATCGCGGCGGCGGCCGGTCGAGCGCGCGCGAGACCGCGGCGCGCGTCGCGGCGGGTGGTGTCGCGCGGCTCGTGATCCCCGAGGTGCAGATCCACGCTTGGGTCGCCGAAATCGGCGGCGATGCAATCGAACCTGCGAACTTCGACCTTGAAGAGATTGATCGCAATCCCTTTTTCTGTCCCGATCCCGCCGCGGCGCAACGCTGGGAGGGACTGATGGACGCCGCGCGCAAGGCGGGCAGCTCCTTGGGTGCCGTCATCGAATGCGCCGCGAGCGGTGTCCCCGCCGGCTGGGGTGCGCCCATCTACGCCAAGCTCGACAGCGATCTTGCCGCCGCGATGATGGGGATCAATGCGGTGAAGGGCGTCGAGATCGGCGCGGGCTTCAACGCGGCGCGGCTGCGCG
>CBJKNR010000263.1:0-5593 GCA_966417555.1 uncultured Sphingopyxis sp. | reverse complement strand
CTCGCCGACAAGGCCGAGGCGTCGCGGCGAGAGGACGTATCCCCTACCGCATAGCGTCAGGGGCTCGTCCATGCGCGATATCAGATATCAGATATCGACGTCGGGAAGGTGAATGAAGGTCCCTCGGCCGCTCGCGACCAGCCTGCCGCGCTCATCGAAAACCTCGCCGTCGACGGTCGCGAGTCTCTGGCCCGACCGGACGATCGTTGCTTCGGCGCGCAGCGGCCCTTTCTGGGCGACGCCGTGATAGTCGATCCGCAGATCGACGGTCGATGCCATCTTCCCGGTGCTCGAGACGACCGCATAGCAACATGTCGTGTCGAGGATGCTCGCCAAAATTCCCCCGTGGGTGGCGCCTTTTTCAGGCATTGAGCCGAATTCGTCGCGCCAGGGGGTCATCACTTCGACATGTCCGTCGGCGGCCGCCCGGATCTGGAGCCCGAGCCAGTTGTTGAACGGGTTGCGGGTGACGCGCGCCTGCAGCTTTTCCAGAACATCCATCTCAAACCTCCAAGCCCGGGCCGTTCTCGCACGGCGACATCTCATCATCGCTGCTAGTCGCGAACCACGGCTCCGTCCACCACTCCCATTTGGGAGACGACAGGCGCGCCGCAGTGCGCCAGTCCACCGTGAAGAAAAATATTCGGGAGCGGAATCCGCCATGACCAGACGCCAACTAACCCATCTCGAGAGGCTCGAGGCCGAAGCCATCCACATCATGCGCGAGGTAGTGACGGAAGCTGAACGGCCCGTGATGCTCTACAGCGTCGGCAAGGACAGCGCCGTGATGCTGCACCTCGCCCGCAAGGCCTTCTACCCGAGCCCGCCGCCCTTTCCGCTCTTGCATGTCGACACGACCTGGAAATTCCAGGAAATGTATCGACTGCGTGACCGCATGGCCCGCGAGAGCGGGATGGAGCTCCTCGTCTATCATAATCAGGAGGCGATGGATCGCGGGATCAACCCTTTCGATCACGGCCCCCTTCACACCGATATGTGGAAAACCGAGGGTCTCAAGCAGGCGCTCGACAAATATGGCTTCGACGCCGCCTTCGGCGGCGCGCGGCGCGACGAGGAGAAGAGCCGGGCGAAGGAACGGATCTTCTCCTTCCGGACCGCGACGCACGGCTGGGACCCCAAGAAGCAGCGACCCGAGCTCTGGAATCTCTATAATGCCCGAAAAGCCAAGGGCGAGAGCATTCGTGTGTTTCCGATCTCGAACTGGACCGAGCTCGACATCTGGCAATATATCCATCTCAACGACATTCCGATCGTCCCGCTCTATTTCAGCGCGCCCCGCCCGACTGTCGAGCGTGACGGCATGCTTCTGATGGTCGACGACGAGCGCTTTCCGCTCCGGGACGGCGAGACCCCTGTCCTCCGGTCGATCCGGTTCCGGACGCTCGGTTGCTATCCGCTTACGGGTGCCGTTGAGAGCGAGGCGAAGACCTTGCCCGAAATCATCCAGGAAATGCTGCTCACGACGACATCGGAACGTCAGGGCCGGGCGATCGACCGCGATGGCGGCGATGCCAGCATGGAAAAGAAAAAGCAGGAGGGGTATTTCTGATGTGCGGCACTGGTACCATTTACAAGACCGACAGCCTGATCGCCGAGGATATCGACGCTTATCTCGAAACGCACCAGCACAAGAGCCTGCTGCGCTTCATCACCTGCGGCAGCGTGGACGATGGCAAGTCCACCCTGATCGGACGCCTGTTGTACGATTCGAAGATGATTTTCGAGGATCAGCTCGAGGCGCTGCAAGCCGACTCGCGCCGGGTCGGAACGCAAGGACAGGATATCGACTTCGCCTTGCTCGTCGACGGTCTCGCCGCCGAGCGCGAACAGGGCATCACGATCGATGTCGCCTATCGCTTTTTTGCGACCGAGAAGCGGAAGTTCATCGTTGCCGATTGCCCCGGCCACGAACAATATACCCGCAACATGTTCACAGGCGCATCGACCGCGGACCTCGCGATCATGATGATCGATGCCCGCAAGGGGGTTCTGGTCCAGACGCGGCGCCACAGCTATTTGTGCAACCTGATCGGGATCAGGAACATCGTCCTCGCGGTCAACAAGATGGATCTGGTCGATTACAGCCAGGAGGTGTTCGACAAGATCGTCGCCGACTATCGCGCCTTCGCGGATGAGATTGGCATCCGAAATTTCGTCGCGATGCCGATCTCGGGTTTCAGAGGCGACAATATCACGACCCTCAGCGACAATATGCCCTGGTACCGCGAGAAGCCGCTGATCGAGCATCTCGAAACGGTCGAGATCGACAATGGCGCCGACCAGGACAGGCCGTTCCGGCTTCCGGTGCAGTGGGTCAATCGCCCGAACCTCGATTTCCGGGGTTTCTCCGGCCTGATCGCGACAGGTTCGGTGAAGCCGGGCGATCCGGTGCGGATCCTGCCATCCGGGAAGGTCTCGACGGTTACCAAGGTCGTGACGCTCGATGGCGAACTCGCCGAGGCGGTCGCCGGCCAATCGGTTACCATTTGCCTGGCCGACGAAGTCGACTGCTCGCGGGGGGACGCCATCGCGGCGGCCGACAACCCGCCCGAGGTGTCGGACCAGTTCGAGGCGACCATCGTCTGGATGGACGACGAACCGCTCCATGTCGGCCGGTCCTATTGGCTGAAGCTTGGGACGCAGACGGTGGCGGTGACCATCCACAAGCCCAAATATACCGTCAACGTCAATACGATGGAACAGCTCGCCGCCAAGACGCTGGACCTGAACTCGATCGGGGTCGCCGAACTGGCGACGGACAAGCCGATCATCTTCGAGCCTTATGCCGACAGCCGGGCGCTCGGCGGTTTTATCCTGATCGACAAGATCAGCAATCGCACCGTCGGCGCCGGGATGCTCCACTTCAGCCTGCGCCGGGCGCAGAATGTCCATTGGCAGGCGACCGACATCCGGCGCGACGATCATGCCGCGCTGAAAAACCAGAAGCCGAAGCTGCTCTGGTTCACCGGGCTCTCCGGATCGGGCAAGTCGACGATCGCGAACGAAGTCGAAAAGACGCTCAACCTGATGAACCGGCACACGTTTCTGCTCGACGGGGATAATGTGCGCCACGGGCTGAACCGGGATCTGGGGTTTACCGAGGCCGATCGGATCGAGAATATCCGGCGCGTCGGCGAGGTGGCAAAGCTCATGACTGACGCCGGCTTGATCGTCCTCACTGCCTTTATCTCGCCCTTCCGCGCCGAGCGCGAGATGGTGCGCGCGATGTTGCCGGAAGGCGAGTTCGTCGAAATCTTCGTCGACACACCGATCGGGGTCGCCGAGGCCCGGGACGTGAAGGGTCTCTACAAGAAGGCGCGCGCTGGCGAGCTGAAGAACTTCACGGGGATCGACAGCCCATATGAGGCGCCGTCGAGTCCGGACATAAGGGTCAATACGGTCGAGATGACCCCCAAGGAAGCGGCCGAACATATCGTCCGTCACCTGATGCCGCTGAAATAGGGGGACCTGAATGAACGATACCGAACTCGCGGCCCATCTGGCCGCCGTCGCGGGCCGCTTGCTGCTCGAGGTCCGCGCGTCCGGCCTCCTCAGTCTCAAGGCGCTCGGCAAGGCCGGCGACCAGACGGCAAACCAGTTCCTGTGCCACGCCATCCGGGAACAGCGACCCGACGATGGCCTTCTGTCGGAAGAGGAAAAGGATAATCCCCAGCGGCTCGAAAGGCGCCGGGTGTGGATCATCGATCCGGTCGACGGCACGCGCGAATATGGCGAGACGCGAACCGACTGGGCGGTGCATGTCGCGCTGGCGATCGATGGTAAACCCGCGTTTGGCGCGGTGGCGCTCCCCGGTCTCGACCTTGTCCTGCGCACGGACCGCGCGTCCCCCCTGCCCGCTGCCGCCGTGAAGCCGCGCATGGTGGTGAGCCGCACGCGCCCGGCCGCTGAAGCTGTGGCTGTCGCAGAAGCCATTGGCGCCGAGCTGGTGCCGATGGGAAGCGCGGGCGCGAAAGCAATGGCGATTGTTCGCGGCGAGGCCGAAATCTATCTGCACACCGGCGGGCAATATGAGTGGGACAGCTGCGCGCCCGCCGCGGTGGCAGCGGCGCACGGCTTGCATGTCAGCCGGATCGACGGCAGGTCGCTAATCTACAACCAGGCCGACGTCTACATGCCCGATCTGCTGATTTGCCGAAAGGAGTGGACCGAGCCTGTCTTTACCGCCCTGCGGGCCATGCACTGAATTCCGCTGGGACCACCGTCCCGAGGCGCTTCCGGGCGCCAACTCGGCGGGGCCGATAAAAGTCGTCGAGAGCTTCCGTAGCTGCTGATGGCTTTCGTCGTGGAAGCGCTGGACCGTGGCGCCTTTGACGAAAGCGCCCCATATGCTCGAGTTGGCCGTTGGCCCAAGGGTGGTGCGGCTTAGTGACGCGACGCTCGATATCGTTGCCTCACAGATAGTATCGAAGCGCATCTGCCGCGACCATGCGGTTTTATGGTCAGGCGGCTGTTCAGCGAACTGGTTTCAATTGTCGGTCAACGGCACATTGTTCCGGCAGCATATGGTCTTCGGCAGCTGCTTCAGAACCTCTCGGAATAATTGCCAATCAGCTGGGTCCGACTAGCCGGGTGAATGCAACCTGCTCGTGCGGTCGATGCCGGCTGACCTGACCCCCATTTTCTCCACCAGTTGAAGCTAGAGTCCGACCTGAAGAAGTGACGGACAGATGAAGCGGAAGCAGTTTTCGGAAGAACAGATTATCGGCATCGTGAAGGGGGCCGAAGCGGGCGCGGTGGTCACGGATCTGTGCCGTCGTCACGGCATGTCGAGCGCTACCTATTATGCGTGGAAGGCCAAGTTCGGCGGATTGGAGGTGTCGGACGCCAGACGGCTTCGGGCGCTCGAGGAAGAGAACGCGCGCCTGAAGCGGCTGCTCGCCGACACGATGCTCGACAATGCGGGTCTGTAGGACCTGCTTTCAAAAAATGGTGACGCCCGCCGCGGGGCCGCAGGCGGCGCGAAGCGCCTACTGGGAAGCTGTCGCGCATCTTCAGACGACGCTGGGGATGGGCGAGCGGCGGGCGTGTGCTGTCGTCGGAGCGGATCGCACGGGCATGCGATACCGCTCGTGTCGAGCCGATGATGGCGCCCTGCGGTCGCGGTTGCGTGAGCTGGCACAGCAACGTCGACGGTTCGGCTATCGCCGCCTGCATATCCTGCTCCGCCGGGACGGCATCACCATCAACCGCAAGAAGACGCAGCGGCTCTACCGGGAGGAAGGGCTGACGGTGCGCCGCCGGGAGGGACGAAGACGCGCCGTCGGCGCGCGGGCCCCTGCGCCGGTGCTGGCGCTTCCCAACCAGCGCTGGAGCTTGGACTTTGTCCACGATCAGCTCGTCACCGGGCGACGCTTCCGGGTGCTCAACTTCGTCGATGACGTGACGCGCGAGTGCTTGGCGGCGGTGATCGACACGTCGATCTCGGGCCGGCGGGTCGTGCGCGAGCTGGGCGATCTGATCGCCAGGCGCGGTGCGCCGAAGATGATCGTCACAGATAACGTCCTATGTTGGGAAGCAGCGGCGGGAACAGGCCAGCAGATCTCGTTGCGCC
>CBJKNR010000262.1:0-5595 GCA_966417555.1 uncultured Sphingopyxis sp. | reverse complement strand
GTATAGCTCAGTTGGTAGAGCATCGGTCTCCAAAACCGAGGGTCGCGGGTTCGAGTCCTGCTGCCCCTGCCATTGTTTCGATGGCTTAGCCGAATATCGGAGAGGTCGAGCAAGATGCTCTGTCTCTGGGTAAGCACGGTAGATGTAGCACGCCTGCCCGGACGATTGCGCGCTCACTCGACATATACGCTTGAACCCTTGTAACAATCCGCCCTTTATCCGCGGTTCGTCGCCAACGATCGCAATCCGGTGCATTGCTTACACATCGCCCGGAAGAGATTTCGAAAGTCGCCAGGATGCTTGAAATCGGTGCGAATATGCTCCGACCAGAGTATCGCAAGCGGCGCGGCGGCAGCGAGCCTTCTCCTCGGTGATCGATTCCAATCGAAAACTTGGATGAGGCTCGACTGATCCGCTTGCTCGCCTCTCGGGGGCGCTGCGCAGAGCTCCCTCGTACGGTCGACGAAGAGCGAATCCTGAGTGATGCGCATTATTCGTCAGTCAGCCGCCTTCGCGAAATTATCCGGTTACCAATTGTCGGTTTTTCATATTTTCGCTCCAAGAGCTGCCAGTCCGCAACCGGCCATCGTGTGTCATTCGCCTTAGTGCCTGGCTGGACTCGACCCTCGGCGGGCATTGTGTTCCAAGCTTGTCGGACCCGATGTGATAATTTCGCAGGCGCGGGCTCCACAGATGATTGCAATAAGAACAGCGGCGCGCCCGATCGCATCTGCGCCCGCTGTACCCTCGAAAAAATGACTCAGCTGCATTTCCTCGTGGTTTTCGTGCATGCGAGCGCGCGATACGCTCGCATGCAGTTCTTTATCCGTTCGCAGCGCGACCGCGATCTCCAGAATGACTTCAGAATCTTGTCGCAGTGCTTCCGTCAGTGCGATCAATGACGCCGGTCTTCCGCGTTCATCAACGCCGATCGCTTGAAGATCGTCGTTCAGCCTCTCGGCGCTCTCATCAAGGAAGGTCGCCATTGCGTCGGCCACCAACTCCTGCTTCGTCTCGAAATGGTGAAACAGCGCACCGCGCGAAACGCCGGCTTCGGCGACGATGTTCTCAACGGAGAGCCTCGAATAACCATCGCGCGCGAGACAGCGCAGCGTAGCTTCGACGAGCCGCGCAGCGGTACGAGCGCCGCGCCCGTGCAGGCCGGAAGCGGCGCTCGCGATCAAGGCGAGATCCGTAGGCGTTGGCCTCGGCGGCGCCCAGCCCAAGGGCTGGTCCTGCGTTCAGCGGGCACGGCCCACTCGCTCCGACAGGCCGTGAACTTCGGCGGCCAGCGCGTCGGCGCGCGAGGTGAGGGCGGTGAGTGCAGCCCGATCGCTGTTCCGCGCCGCGACCAGCCGATCGATTTCTTGCGCCATTGCGGATTGAGGATCATGGTCGAGTGCCTCGCCGAACAGGACGATATTTTGCCAGAGGCTGGCCATTTTTTCGCTAAAGGCCATGATATTGTCTCCCTTGGTAATCGATGCGTTCCCCTGGACCGGTTGCGGGTTCGCTGCGCGGTCATGCGCTAGGCTGATGCCGGTGCTGCTTGTGCTTCGGGGCCGACGTCAGGGCGGATGCGATACCAGAGCGAATAGAGCGCCGGCAGGAAGGCGAGTGTCAGGATCGTCCCGCCCAACGTGCCGCCGATCAGTGTGAAGGCCATCGCGCCCCAGAAGACCGAAGTGGTGAGCGGGACGAAGGCCAATACCGCAGCGAGCGCGGTGAGGATCACCGGGCGGGCGCGCTGCACCGTCGCTTCCACGACCGAATCATAGGGCGTTCGTCCCTCGCGCCGGTTGTCCTCGATCTGCCCGATCAGGATCAGCGTGTTGCGCATCAGGATGCCCGCGAGCGCGATGAGACCCAGGATGGCATTGAAACCGAAGGGCTGGCCGGTCAGCAGCAGCATCGGGACCACGCCAATCAGCCCGAGCGGAGCGGTCAGCAGCACGATCGCCATCGCCGAGAACTGGCGCACCTGGAGCATGATGACGATCATCATGAGGAGGATCATGATCGGAAAGATCGGGGCCAGCGCAGCGTTCGCCTTCCCGGCCTCCTCGATCGAGCCACCCATCGCGATATGATAGCCCGAAGGCAGGGTATCGATGACCGGCTGGAGCTTTTTCAGCATCGCCGTCGAGACGTCGGGGGGCTGCAGTCCGTTGGCGATATCGCCGCGCACCGTGATGGTCGGCACCCGGTCGCGGCGCTGCAGGATCGGATCCTCCATGCGAAGCTCGAACTTGCCGATCTGGCCGACCGGCACGCGCCGCCCGTCCGCCGCGGTCAGCGTGAAGTCGCCGATCCGGGCCGGGTCGAGCCTTTGTTCGCCGCCGGCGCGGGCGACCACGTCGACCATCCGGATATCTTCGCGCACCTGCGACACTGTGACGCCCGAGAGCAGGAACTGAAGCTGTTCGGCGACGTCGGAGGAGGTCAGGCCGATCGCGCGGAGGCGATCCTGGTCGAGCACGAAGCGGAGCGTCGGCACGCGTTCGCCCCAATCGGTGTTGACCGTGCGCATCATCGGATCGGCGACCATGATCGCGCGCACGCTGTCGGCAATGATGCGCAGCTTGCCGACGTCGGGGCCGCTCACCCGGAATGCGACCGGATAGGGCGAGGGCGGGCCGAAAAGGAGCTGGGTCACGCGAACCCGTGCCGCCGGGGCGAGACCCTCGGCTACCGCCTCCCGCAGCCGCGCCTTGATCGCGTCGCGTGCGTCCTCGGACGGTGTGAGCACGATGATCTTGGCGAAGGAAGGGTCGGGGAGCTCGGGCGACAGCGACATGAAGAAGCGCGGTGCGCCCTGTCCGATATAGGCTGTGACGACCTTTGCTTCCGGCTGGCGCCTGATCCAGGCCTCCACCTCTTTGGTCGCGGCGTTCGTCCGCTCGATCGCGGTTCCCTTCGGCATCTGGATCTCGACGAGCACTTCGGGTCGGTCCGACGTCGGGAAGAACTGCTTCTTCACCAGCGCCATGCCCATCCCCGAGACGACGAGCGCGGCAAGCGTGGCGAGGGCGACCTTCCTGTTATGTTCGACCGCCCAGCGGATCCAGCGGCGCAGTTTCTGGTAGCGGGGCGTCTCGTAGATCGCGTCATGACCGCCCTCGACCGGCTTGATCGCGGGCAGGAGCTTGACGCCCATATAGGGTGTGAAAATGACCGCGACGAACCATGAGGCGATGAGGGCGAAGCCGACGACCCAGAAGATGTTGCCGGCATATTCGCCCGCCGTCGAGCGGGCGAAGCCGACCGGCATCAGGCCGATCACCGTCACCAGCGTGCCGGCGAGCATCGGCGCCGCGGTATGGCTCCACGCATAGGCCGACGCCTTGATGCGGTCGTAGCCTTCCTCCATTTTCACGACCATCATTTCGATCGCGATGATGGCATCGTCGACGAGGAGGCCGAGCGCGAGGATCAGCGAGCCGAGCGTGATGCGATCGAGCACGCGGTCGGTGGCCCACATGATGACGAGAGTGATCGCAAGGGTCAGCGGCACGGCGCCCGCTACGACAAGACCGACGCGCCAGCCCAGCGCGATGAAGCTCACGATCATCACGATCGCGAGGGCTTCGAGAAAGGTATGCATGAACTGGTCGACGGCGGCCGATATGTTCACCGCCTGGTCGGTGACCCGGGTCAGCGACATGCCGAGCGGCAGCTCTGACGAGATCGCCGCGACTTCGGCCTTCAGCGACTTGCCGAGGTCGAGCCCGTTCCAGCCCTCGCGCATGATCACGCCGAGGAGGAGCGCGGGCTCGCCTTGGCTGCGGATAAGGAAGGTCGCCGGGTCTTCATAGCCCCGCCGGACCTCTGCGACATCGGAGAGCCTGAGCGTCTTGCCGTTCGCGACCACCGGCAGGTCGCGGATATTTTCCAGATCGTCGAACGCACCGTCGATCCGCACCTGGACCTGCGGCCCATTGGCCTCGATCGCGCCTGCCGGCGTCACAAGATTCTGTTGCGCGAGCGCCGCGAAAATCGCGCGCGGCGAGACGCCGAGCGTTGCCAGCCGGTCCTGCGCGAATTCGACATAGATGCGCTCGGGCTGTTCGCCGACGATGTTGACCTTCTTGACGCCCGGAACGTGCAGCAACCGCTGGCGCAGCGTCTCGGCCTGGCGCGCGAGGGCGCGCTGGGGTTCACCTTTCGCCTTCAGCGCATAGAGCGCGAAGGTAACGTCGCCATATTCGTCGTTGACGAACGGGCCCAAGACGCCGCGCGGCAATTTGGGGGTCTCATCCTCGATCTTCTTGCGCGCCTGATAGAATTCCGATTGCACTTCGGACGGCGGTGCCTGGTCGCGCAAGACGAGCGTCGTGAAGGCGAGGCCCGGCCGGGTGAAGGTCTCGCTGCGGTCGTACCATCTCAGCTCCTGCAAGCGCTTCTCGAGCGGCTCGGCCACCTGATCCTGCATTTCCTGCGCCGTCGCGCCGGGCCAGGCGGTCACAATGGTCATCTGCTTGATGGTGAAGCTCGGATCTTCGGCACGTCCGAGGCTCAGGAAGGCGACGATCCCGGCAAGGCCAATCGCGATGATGAAGAAGAGCGTGACCGCCCGTTCGCGAACCGCGATCGCTGACAGGTTGAACCTGCCGCTGCTGTCGTTCGCTTCGCTCAACGGACCGCTCCCGGCGCGATGCGGACCGCCTGATCGGCGTGCAGCATGTGCGCACCGAGCGCGACGAAGCGATCGCCGGGCTTGAGGCCGGCCGATATGGTCGCGGTTTCCTCGCCGATCGAGACGAGCTGGACCGGCCGGAACCGGACCTTCGGGCCTCCCCGGGTGTCGACGACCCAGACTCCCGGAGTGCGTCCGCGGTCGTCGACTGCACCAAGGGGGATAGTGAGGAGATCCCTGGTGCCGGGAGAGGCAAGCTTGATGGTGACGGTGGAGCCGAGCGGGGCCGCCGCCGGCGTGCCCGCGAGGGTGAAGCGCGCCTCGAACGTCCTCGTTGCCGGATCGGCGGCGTCGCTGAGCTGCCTGAGCGTCGCTTGTCCGGTGAGGCCGCTGTAAGTCGATGCCTCGGCGAGGGTGCCGATGGCGGGACGCAGGTCTTCGGGAAGCGACACGATCGCCTCGCGCGGTCCTGACCGCGCCAGCCGAACGACGGTCTGACCGGCAGCGACCACCTGTCCCGGCTCGGCCAGGGTCTCGGCGACGACGCCGTCCGCGTCGGCGACCAGCAGCGTATAGCTGGCATCGTTCCGGCTGGCTCGCGCTTGCGCTTCGGCTGCCGAGAGCTGCGCGCGCGCCGCAAGCGCGTCCGCCTTGGCCCGATCATAAGCGGAAGCCGAGACCGCGCCCGCCGAAACCAGATCGCGGTACCGTGCCTCCTCGGCGCTGGTCTGAACCGCGCGCGCGTGTGCGGCCGCGACGGTGTCCGCCGCCGCCTGCGCGGCAAGCGCATAGTCGGTCGGGTCGATCCGCATCAGCGGCTGCCCGCGGCGGACGGCCTGACCTGCGTCGACCAGCCGCGCCACCACCTTGCCGCCGACCCGGAAGCCGAGATCGCTCTGCACCCGCGCGCCGACGATGCCGGAGAATTCGCCGGCGCTCCCCTCGGCCGCGCCGGCGAC
>CBJKNR010000261.1:0-5635 GCA_966417555.1 uncultured Sphingopyxis sp. | reverse complement strand
GAGCGCTGCAACGGTTCCTATCAGGGCCGTGAATTTGTTCATGACACTTCCTCTTCCTTGTCAATGTTGATTTGGAAAGGCGGGATGCCTCCCGACTCCTATGACGCGCGCGACGCGAAAGAGGGGGGATCGATCGCGACTTTTTTTCTATGTATTTTTAGTATTTTGGTGGCGAAATCCAACAGGATTTCGAGTGCATCCACCGTCGCCCGCAGTTGACCGCCGATCTTCCCCGGGGCCTCGACCTCGCTCGCCGGCCAATGGAGCGGTCCCGACGCGGAGATGGCGTCCAGAGGTATCGCGCGCCCGCGGTGCCAGCAAAAAAAACGGAGGCCGCCGTCTGGTGAGAGGCGGCGGCCCCAGGGGAGAGGTTCGTGATACTCGCGCGGTCCGATTGCACGGAGAAACCGGCACCCCTCCAATTTCCCTTGTTCCGGGCCTGCGCCGCGCCGCCCTTCGGTTTGCGACGCCCCTCGGCCGATAATCCTCCTAGAATTTCACCGTCGCGTTGAGGCCGATGATGCGGGGATCGAGCGTGAAGACATTGGTGCTGAGGCCGGTGTCGTCGCTGTTGGTGAAGGTGCCGGTGATCGGCGCCTTGTCGAACAGATTCTTGACATAGAGCTGAAGCGCGAAATCCCCCTCGCCGCGAGCGAGCGTGACCGCCAGATTGACATTGTCCCATGCTCTCAGCCGGTCATATTCGGTGTTGAACACCCGCGCATAACTCTTGCCCTGGCGATAATAATCGCCGCGGAAGGTCAGCACCCAGTCGCCGCCTTCGAGGAAGAAGCTGTATTGGGCGCCGATGTTGAACGTATAATGCGGCGCGTTGGGCAGTTCGTTGCCGCCCAGGTCGGCGTAAAAGCCTTTTCCGCCGTTCGGTGCATCGGTCAGCGGATTATAGGTGAAGCCCAATTGCTGATCGAAGCGGAACGCGGGCTGGACCCCGGAAAGCGCGGGATTGAAGGTGCCGTAACGCGCCGAGCCGGCGCATAGCGCGGACAGCATCAGCAGCTTCAGATCCTCGTTCGCCCGGTTGTAGGTGAGAATCCTTTCGACGAGGGCCTTGGGCGCGATACAGTTGGACGGCACCTGAATCCACGGCCGCAGCAGCATCCAGTCCGGATTGCCCTGGGTGCGGTTCATCACGTCGATCGACCGCGCCCCCTTGTCGATCCGCGTATCGAGCAGGCCCAGCGTGGCGTCGAGCCGGAAGTTGCGCGAGGGCCGCCACGCGGTCTCGAGTTCCAGCCCCCAGGTCTTGGCGCTGAAATTCTCGTTGAGCGAGATGCGGTCGACGATCTGCGAAGTCTGATAGTCCTGATAGGCGTTGAAAAAGGCCGCGGCGTTGAGCGTGAGTCGGCCGCCGTCGAAGCTGTTCTTGGTCCCGATTTCGAATGCGGTCACATATTCGGGTTTGAACGTTTCGGGAAGCGGCTGGTACTGGATCACCGTCTGGTCGATATCCGCGCGGGGTGGATTGGCGCCGCCGCCCTTGTAACCCCGCGACCCCGAGAAATAGACCAGCGTGTCGTCGGTGAAGGACAATTCGGGCTTCCAGTCGACGACCAGCCGTCCCGTCACCGCGTTCCATTTCTGCCTGATTTCGGGAAATTCGCGGAAACCGCGGTTGATGGTGCCGCCCGTTGCTGTCCCGCCCTTGGTGGGATCATTTTCGATCGAGCCCAGCATCAACTGGCTGGGAACCGGCGTCGCATTCTTCTTGTCGCGCGTATAACGCAATCCGAGCGTGACCTTCAGATCATCGGCTGCCTGCCAGTAAAGTTCGCCGAATACCGACGTCGATTTGGTCCGTACCGGATTCTTGCTGCGGAAATAATTATGGCCGTCCTCGGGCCCCTCACCGATCGGATTGGGGTCGACATAGACGCATTCGCGGCCCGTGAGCGTCCCTTCGCCGCAGTTGCGCGTGACGCGGCCGCCGTTATCCGTGGCGCCGTTGAAATTATACTGGGCGATCAGGGTGAACAGGTTGTTGTAGACGAAATAGTCATCCTGCGACTTGAAATCGAGAAAGTTGGCGCCGACGTTGAAGTTCAGGGGGCCGTCCCAGGAGGATTGCAACCGCAACTCCTGCATCCACTGGCGATTGCGCGACCGGCTGAGGTCGGCGGATACGATCCTGTCCGATGGTCCCAGTTGCGGATCGGTAAAAATGCCCCCCGGGGTCGGTCCGGGGACCGTCATCGGTAGGGGCGCACCAACGGCGTTGCGAACCAGGCTGGCGGAATCGTTGAAGACCGGCGCCGAGACGAAGCGGTTATAGTCCTGCGATGAATAATAGCGATCACGGGCATAGGCGGTCTGCGAGATGAGTTTCAGATTATCGCCGAGGCCGAGCTCCGCGTTAAACTGGAAAACATCGTTCTTGGCCCGGAAGACCGGGTCGTAGCTTGTCGCCACCTCCCTCAGGTCGCGCGACTGGACGACATCCCCATAGGGATCGAAATTCCGGTCGATCGGAAAGACCGTGGGACGGGACCCGGGGGCTGTCGGATCCCTCCCGATCACAATGTTGATCTGCGGAAACATGACATAGGCGAGCGCCTTCGCATTGGGCGCTCCGAATGCGGCGTCATCATAGAGTGATGCCGACTGGCATCCCTGGCTGAACCTGCCCTGCAGGAATTCGGGCACCGCGATATTGCCGATCTGGGCGATCCCCGGGTCGCGGGTGCAAAGCTGTTTGCCGGTGCGCGAGCGGTTGTCGTCTTCCTCGAAATGCTGCCAGATCGCGTTCACCTTGAACCGGTCGCTCGGCTCCCACTGGATCGACGCCCGCGTCGACCAGAGATCGCGGCCGTTGACCCGCTGTTGCGTGAATGTGTTGTAGTCGAAGCCTTCGCGCTTCGTCATCGCGCCGGCGACGCGGATACCCAGCGTGTCGGTGACCGGCACATTGAGCATCCCCGACAGCCGTCGCGTTTCAAAGCTGCCGACCTCGCCCTTTACCTCGCCTCCGAAGATGTCGTCGGGAAGCGCGGGGATGACATTGACCACGCCCGCGGTCGCGTTGCGGCCATAAAGCGTCCCCTGCGGACCGCGCAGCACCTCGACGCGCTCGAGGTCGAAAAATTCGGATTCGAAAAGGCGGTTGCGGATGAGCGGGGTGTTGTTGAAGCTGACCGCGACGGCGGGGTCGTTCGAGGCGGAAATCGCCTTGGTCCCGATGCCGCGGATCGTGAAGTCATAGCCGCTGAAATTGCTTTTCGAGAAATTGACGTTCGGTACGGCGCGCACCAGTTCGGCGCCGCCCTCGATCTTGTGGTCGTCGAGCGCTTTCGGCGTGAAGGCGCTGATCGCGATCGGCACGTCGCTGATCTTTTCCTCGCGCTTCTGCGCGGTCACGACGATTTCGGAATTGTCCTCGATCGTGTCACCGGCGGCGGCCGGGTTTCCGTTTCCCTCCCGTGTCACCACAAAGACATTGCCGTCGCGGCGATAGCTGAGACCGGTTCCGAGCAAGAGCGTGCGGAGCGCGGTTTCGGGATCGGACCGTTTGCTGTGACCCGCCGTCCGCTTGCCGTTGACGATCGATGCATCGACAAGGATCGTCGCGCCGCTTTGAATGCCGAAATCGCGCAATGCGCGATCGAGCGACTGCGCGGGGATGCGGTAGCTCGTCACCTGATCGCGCGCGAGCGCAGGAGTGGCCGAAAACACGAAGCACCCCACCGCAGCGCCGCTCAAAAACAGATTACGCAAATTGCACGCACTCAAGCGCATGTCCCCTCTCCCTCGTCCCTGCCGTGCGGAATTCATGTCCCGCTGTTCCTAGGCGTTCGATGCGACGCCGCACAGGAATAGACGCAGCATCTCCCGACCCGGGGGGATGCTCGAATAAAATTTTCAACAATGTTAATAGCTACGGCGGTGAACTGGCCGTTAGGAAAAATTGCGTGGCCGGGCGAATTTGATCCCCCCCTTTGCCCCTTTCCTGCGTCTATGCTGTTAACTCCAGCGCAGAATGGGGCCGCAATGACCGATTGGGAAAGATGCCGGGATGACGCATAGGGTTGGGA
Source organism: uncultured Sphingopyxis sp. (assembly GCA_966417555.1). GTDB lineage: Bacteria > Pseudomonadota > Alphaproteobacteria > Sphingomonadales > Sphingomonadaceae > Sphingopyxis. The sequence goes on along the minus strand of CBJKNR010000261.1, from coordinate 1,589 downwards.
GCATCTCGCAATGCATGTTTTATCGGGACCTGTATTGTCAGGACCGTTACTGACGATGGCGGTCCCGCATCCGGATCGCGATCTTGCCGCATGGATGACGGCTTATGGGCCGGGGTTACGGCGCTATTTCCGCCGCCGTGCCGACGACGCCGATGTCGACGACCTGGTGCAGGAGGTATTCCTGCGCCTGCAGTCGGCGCAGCTCAGTGCGCCGATCGATAACGTCGAACGCTATCTGTTTACCGCGGCACGCCATGCCCTGATCAGCCGTCATCGCTGGCAGAAAGCCCGCGGTGCGATGCTGCACGATGAACTGGAAGACGTGATCGAGATCGCCGAACAGCGCTCGCCCGAACGCATTGTGATCGGGCAGCAGGAATATCGCCGGGTGCTCGACGCGATCCAGAACCTGCCGCCCCGCGCGCGCGAGGCCTTTCAATATCATCGTTTCGAAAATCTGACCTATCAGGCCATTGCCCAGCGGATGGGCATTTCGAAGGAGGCGGTCAAGGAACTGATGCACCGCGCGCTCGTGCGGATCGTCCAGGAAATGGAGTCGGACATATGAGCGGCGAAGAGGCGCTGAAGCGCGCCGCGCTCCGCTCCGAGGCGGCGCAGTGGTTCAACCTCGAGCGATCGGGCGACATGACGCTCGACGATGAGCATCGCTTTCACGATTGGCTCGATCAGTCGGACGCGCATCGCGACGTCTATCGGCTGGTTGAACGGGCGTGGATGATCGCCGGAACGATCCCGCAAGAGCCCGAAATGCTCGCCGCGCCCGAACAGGAAACGGTCGGGGAGGATCGCCGTCGCGTTCATTGGCGCCGCTATCTGGCGCTGGCGGCATCGCTGCTGCTCGTCTTCACGATCAGCTGGAGCGTCTATCAGAACGGCATGCCCGGCGGTACGACGCACCAGCGCTTCCGCACCGGCGCGGGCCAGACCACGACCGTGACCCTGCCCGAGGGCTCGGTCGTCACGCTCGATGCCGAAACCGAGATGCGGCTGCGCGAGACGCCGAGCGAACGCCGCGTCGACCTTGTCGGCGGCCGCGCCTTCTTCCGCGTTGCGGCGGACCCGTCGCGCCCCTTCATTGTCCACGCAGGCGGCAAGAGCGTGCGCGCGATCGGCACGGCCTTCGAGGTCAGTTTCGAGCATGGCAACATGGTCGTGACGCTGGCCGAAGGGAAGGTCCGGGTCGAGGAGACCGGATCGGGATCGGGGAGCGGAACCGACATGGCGCCCGGCGGCCAGCTCGTCATCGGCGCCGATCACAACTGGACGCTCCGCCGCGTCGACGTCGCCAAGGAAACGAGCTGGACCGAGGGGCGCCTGATCTTCATGAATGACCCGTTGTCCGAAGCCGTCGCCGAGATGAATCGCTATTCGGCGCGCAAGCTCGTTTTCAAGGACGGCCAGATTCCCGAAAAGGCGGTCGTGGGCGTCTTCGAGGCGGGGGATGTCGAGGGATTCGTGAAGGCGATGGAACTCAACGGCATCGCACGCCGCGTGTCCGCGACCGACGAGGAAATCCTGCTCTCGGGCAGCGAGTAGAGCCTGTCCTGAAGGGATTGAGGTGTCGTGAC
>CBJKNR010000260.1:0-5673 GCA_966417555.1 uncultured Sphingopyxis sp. | reverse complement strand
ATCGCAAGATCGCGCTAGTCGCATCGAACGCGCCCGCGGCCATGGAGGCCGAGGCCGAACTGCGCCCGCTCTATGATTTTGTCGACCTGGCCGATGCCGACCTGCTGATCGCGCTCGGCGGCGACGGCTTTCTGCTCCACATGCTGCACCAGCTGCTCGATCAGCGCCGCAGCCTGCCCGTCTTCGGGATGAACCGCGGCACGATCGGCTTCCTGATGAACGAGTTCCGCGTCGAGGGCTTGCTCGACCGGCTCGCCGCGGCGCGGCCTTATCTGATCCATCCGCTTTCGGGCGACATCACGACGATCAGCGGCGAGCGGCATATATTGCCCGCGATCAACGAAATTTCACTCCTCCGCGAAACCCGCCAGGCGGCAAAGCTCGAAGTGATGATCAACGAGAAGACGATGCTCGAGGAACTGGCATGCGACGGTGTGCTCGTGTCTACCCCGGCGGGATCGACCGCCTACAACCTCAGTGCCAACGGCCCGATCCTGCCGCTCGATTCGGCGATGCTCGCGCTCACGCCGATCAGCCCCTTCCGCCCGCGCCGCTGGCGCGGCGCACTCGTTCCCGAATCGACGAGCATCCGCTTCAACGTCCGTGAAGCCGCGAAACGCCCCGTCAGTGCGGTCGCCGACCAGCGCGAGATCCGCGATGTGAAGACGGTATTGGTGACCACCGACCGCAGCCGGCCGCTGACTTTGCTCTTCGATCCCGACCAGGGCCTCGACGAACGCATCGCGATGGAACAATTTATCGTTTGAGGGCTTGATTAATCCCGCAACCGGCGGCAAAGGGGCCGCCTTGCCCGCTTCGGCGGTGTGTTCCTCGGTAGCTCAGCGGTAGAGCAATCGACTGTTAATCGATCGGTCGTAGGTTCGAATCCTACCCGGGGAGCCATTTCCTACTTTTGCCGATTTTGGCGCTCGAGGCGCCATCCGAAGCCTTGGCCGCTGGCAGACTTTCCACAATAATATCAAAGGGTTTGCGGAAGCTCACCGACACCTCTCCGTCCTTGTAGGAACAGTTCGATAGTAGGTGGTGGAGGATGTTTCTTTTGCCCGAAAAATCGGCTTCCGCGAACATCCTGCGCGCATCCTTGGCGATACCCAGCAGCGCAATGCCATCGTCGATATAGGCGTTATCGGCCTCCGACAGGCGATCGAACTCGCGCGACAACCCCTTGAGGTCTTCGCGATAGTCTTCCGAGATTCGGGTGAAGAGGCCTTCATCGAGCTTGCCATCGACATGGTCGAGGTAGGCCTGCTTCATGCGCTCCCGAATGTCGTCCTGATCGCGGCGGAGACGGCCAAGCACGCGCGCGTGTTCGGTTTCGATAAGATCGCTGTTTTCCTTGAGCGCCTGCCCAAGCCATTGGTGCATACGCGGCGTCATCGACACGCGCGCAACGATATCGACAAACTGCTCAAGCAGCTTCTCCTGACGCACGTAGGGCTCCTTACAGTTCCCCTTGTAGCGGCTGCACCGGTAATAGATGTACTTCTGCTTTTTGATGTCGCCGACGAGCATGCCGCCGCAATGGCCGCAGGTGATTAGGCCGGGAAAGAGGAAGCCCTTCTCCTCGACCTGGTCGCGAGGGTGGTTCCGACCGTCCAGTATTTCCTGCACCTTCTCCCAAAGATCCATGCTGACCAGCGGCTCATGCGAACCCTGATAGCGGCGGCCCGCCCATTCGAATTCTCCGGTATAGATACGCGAACGGAGAATCTTGTGGACCGTGCTGACGCCGAGCGGCTTGCCGCTCTTACGGTAGGCCATGCCTATGGCACGCGCTTTCTTGCCGGCCTCCTTGAGCGAATAGCGTCCTGTCGCGTACCATTCGAAAAGCCGGGTCACACCCGGAGCGGTGTCGGGGTCGATCTCGATGATCTTCTTGCCATGCGGCCCCATGACATTGCGATAACCGAGCGGCGCCATGCTGGGCCAGATGCCCTGTTCGGCCTTTTCGAGCATACCCTTGCGCGATTCCTCGGAGAGGTTGTCGATATAGTTCTTGGCCATCAGCACCTTGATGCCGTGCATGAACTTTTCGGAGGATTTGGAATCGGGCGACAGGACGACGCCTTCCTTCACCAGATGGACGTCGATGTCGAATTCGTCGAGCGTCACCCAGTCGCGCAAATTGCGGTAAAGCCGATCGGTTTTCTCCACGAGGATGGTATCGATCGCCGGATGCCGGCGAATATAGGCGATCATCTGGTTGAAATGCGTCCGCCCTGCCGCTTTCGCCGTTTCGACATCGACGAATTCCTCGACGATCCGCATTTCGTTGTCAGCGGCATAGGTGCGTAGGAGCTTGAGCTGCGCGTCGATCGAGAAGCCCTCCCGATCCTGCTCTTTCGAGGACACCCGGGCATAGAGGACCGCCCTGCGGACGCCTGTCTGATAATGCTGAGCGGATTGGCCGGGCCGGCGGGTTTTACGCATTTCGAAATCACTCCATCGATGATCGAAGCGGTGGGACGGGCGCACCGATCCGGATTGCAAGGATTGTTTCTAATGCTGATGCTGCTCCCGCAGATTTCCCCCCGTTTTTTTTATCGCATCAAGTTCAATCGCCTTGTCGGCCACGGATCTTCGACACGAGGCGCATGAAGCTCATCATATTCTCGATGATCTCGCGCGCGTCCTCGTCGGTAAGCCGATGCGTATAATATGGCTGCCAGACGTGCTTCGTCTCGGCGATCAACTCCGCCGAGAAGCGCGAAATAGCGCGCCGAGGAACGACCGCACCATGATTATCGGGCAAGACGGGGGTGCTCCAGCGCGGCCTGTATCGCGACCGGCGCGGCACCCTTCAGCCCTTCCGCCCGACGGCCCGTGCAAATGCGCGGTCGCTATCGAGAAAGGCCGACAGCATGGCGGGAATGAGCTCGGCGACGGGCTCCTCGATACCATAGGCTTCGGCATAGGCGGCGGCATAGGCGACCAACCGGTCGTTCAGTTCGGGCAGGACGACGATCCCGATCTTGACCGGCGTGCGATCGGGGAGTCGGGCAAGCTTGAGGCCCGTCATCGGCCATATCCTCCGCGCCATGGCCGAAGGACGATATCCTTGTGGACGACGACCCGGAGCGGCCATCCGGGCCGCACCCTGAGTGTAGGCTGGACGTCGAGATTGCGCGCGACAAGCTGGTCCCCCGCACGCGAGCCCGCTTGCTGCGTCGACTCACGGATCGCACGCACGAGGTCGCTTTCGCCGCTTCCCCAGCCCAGCTCGGTGCCTACCCCGAGCAATGTCGAAAGCGCGACGCCCTTGAGAAGCTGCCATGTGTGCCGGTCGATGCGATCGGCAAGCCCGGCATGGCCCGCAGTGTCGCTCGCCGGGACGTTGTCGATCCGGATCGACGAGCCGTCGGGAAGGATGATCCGCTGCCAGACGACCAGCGCGCGGCTTTGCCCGAACGCCACAACGCTGTCGTAGCTGCCGATCAGCCGCGAGCCCTGCGGCAGCAGCAAGGTCCGCCCCGTGACGCTGTCATAGGCATTCTCGGTCACCTGCGCGGTGACGATCCCCGGCAGGTCCGAATTCAGCCCGGTAATCAGGCTGGCGGCGATCACGCTACCCGCGTGCAGCGTCCAGGGCGAGACCGCGGCCTCGAGCCGATGCGGATTGGCGACGACGCCGCCATTGCCGCGGCCGACAAGGTCGTTCTTGCGACGCTGACCATTCGGATCGGGTGCGTTGCCGGACGCCGCGACCGTATCGAGCGCAGGGACTTCGGCTGACGTCGGCGGCGCCCCGCGCAGCCTTGCCACCGGGCCGGCGAGTGGAAGCATGACGCCCGACTCGCGCGCCGCGCGTCGCTCGGCTTCGGCCTGCTGCGCGGCGCGCGCCGCCTCGTCTGCCTCCGCATTGCGCGCCGGATCGATGGTCTCGCTGGCATCCTGACGCTGCCGTGCAACGATCGCCCTGCCGAGATCACCGGGGAGCGGCGGTCCGAGCGGCGGAGCATCGGCATAGCTCGTCGGCGCGCCAGCGAGCGCATCGGGAACCGCTTTGGCCGCTGCAGCCGGGCGGTCATCGTCGCGAACGCTCGGGTTGGGACCCGATCTTCCCAGCGCGAACCAGCCTACGGCAACAAGAAAAACGGCGCCGGCCCCCGCGAGCGCGATGGTCGGCCCGCGGCGGAAGCGCACGACCGGTGCCGGACGGGCGCGCATGGCGAATCCCTGTGGCGCAGCCTTCGCGGGCGCGTTGCTTTCGGGCGCCCCCGCACCTTCGTCCGCCGCGGCGACTTCGGGGGTCTCGGCGGATTCGGGCGTTTCGGCGGTCATGCGCCCCTCCCCCGCTTCACCGGCGCCTTGCCGGTGCGCGTGATCCGGACGATCTTCTGCTTCTTGCCGCCGAGCCGAAGCTCCGCCGCCGCGAATAGGCGGTCGACGACATAAAAGCGCCCGGCAATGCGGTAATTGACGAGGTCCGCTTCGCCATTTTCGCCGAGGACGAACAGCGGCGGCGCCTCGCCCGTCCCGATGTCGGCCGGAAACTCGATCCAAGTCTGGCGGCTGTCGTCGAACGCGCGCAGCGGCCGCCACGCCGGCCTGTCGCCGCTGATCGCATAGCCGAATTCGAGATTCTCGACGGAGACAGCTGCGGAGACCGGACGCGCCGCCGCATCCGCCGTGCGCTGCCGTGCGAGCGCGAGCATTTCATCCTGCGGATAGGTCCAGCGGACCGCCGCCATCGCGGTCGATGCGGTGCTGGTCAGCTGGACGTGATAGACGCGGCGGTCGGTCGCGATGACGAGGTTCGTCGACAGCCCGGCGGCGAACGGCTTGACGAGAATATGGGTACGCTGTGCCTCGCCGCTGCCGCTCACGGTATCGCCGACGGTCCAGCGCGCGGTGTCGCCCGCCGCGACCGAGGTCAGCGTTTCGCCAGGCTGGAGCGCAATATCGCTGACGCGCCCGGGCGCAGTGTAGAGACGGTAAAGCGCGCCTTCGGCAAAAGGATAGACCTGGACGGCGTTGCGGTAGCCCGCGGCGTCGGGTTCGCGGATCGCCGCCTTGTGGGCAGCGGTGACGCCCGGCGCAGCCGGCGCTTTCGCTTGCGCCGCCGGCGCGAGCGCAAAGAGGCAGGTCGATAAGACCAGGATGCGGATCATGATTTTTCTCCTTCGAGCGCGGGAGACGGCGATGCCGAGGTGCCGGGGTCGAGCGGCGAACCGAGCGGCAGGTTGCCGGCACGCGGCTCCGTCGGCGGCGCTGTTGCAGGTGCGTCCGACGGGGCCGATTGCGGCTCCGCCGGCAAGGCGGGCGTCTCGAGTTCGCGGCTCCAGTCGATCGCATCGACATAGAGACCGAGCGGATTTTTGCGCAGCACCTCGGCCGAGCGCGGCGACTGGATCCTGATGGTGACCACCGCGGTCCAGCGCGACGTCCCCGCAAGGCTCCCGCGCTCATACGCCTGCTCGATCCAGTTGACGCGGAAACTGTCGTCCGACGAGCGGACGATGCTCGTGACCTGTACCGATACGGTGCGGCGCCCCACTTCGGCGAAGGGGTTGGCGGCGCGGGCATATTCGCCGAGGAACAGGGCGCCGCGATCGGTCACGAAATCATAGGCCGAGAGCAAGTTCTCGCGCATCAGCACCGCGTCCAGCGAGCGCGAGCGGATATGCGTGCTGAAGCGGCCGAGGTTCCAGG
>CBJKNR010000259.1:0-5706 GCA_966417555.1 uncultured Sphingopyxis sp. | reverse complement strand
ACGAGCGTGCCGGGCCAGGGCCAACGACTCACCCGCGTCGGCGCCTGTGCGCCGTCGGCGCCAAGGAGTGCTGTGATGGTAAGCTGTGCGTCCTGCGGGAGCTGGACGAGTTCGGCGGCATCGACGCCGAGCGCGGCGGCGATGCGGTTCATCCAGCCGAGCGAGAGCGTGCGCGTACCCGTTTCAAGCCGGCCGATCGTCTGCGCCGTCGTGGGCGGGACGCAGCGTTGTCCCACTTCCTCGAGGGTCAGCCCCTTGGCGCGGCGGACGGAGCGGATGCTGTTTATCATGGCTGGACTTTCGGATAACCAAATCGGTTTCTTCTTTCCTACAAAATAATCCAGTGTCAAGTCCGGCGTGAGCAAGGGAGAATCGCATGACCGCACGCCGCCTCGAAACGCATATCCATCCCGACGACCGGATCGATCCGGGCAAGGCAGGCCCGCAGGTGATGCGGCATGTGACGGTCAATGTCGCCGAAAGCCCGATAAGCTGGCTGGCGGCGCGCGGGTTGCTCACCGTCGCGCAACTCGGGGCCGGCGAGCGGTTGCGCAGCGATTATGAACGCGCCGGGCTGTCGGCGCGGGTGACGATGCGATGGGACGCCACGCCGCCCGGAAAGAGCCGCGGCGGCGCGCGCGCCTCCGATGCGTCGTTGGCGCGGATCGACGCTCACCGGCGCTTTCATGCGGCGCTCGATGCCGCCGGGCCGGGGCTTGCGGATATTTGCTGGCGCGTGATCTGCGCGGGCGAAGGGATCGGCGGGGCGGAGAAGGCGCTGGGGTGGCCGGCGCGGTCGGGGAAGCTGGTGCTGGGGCTGGCGCTGGACCGGCTGGCGCGATTCTATGGGACCTCGTAGATCAGCCGAAAATGCGCCGTACTTCCGAGACATCCTTGATGTAGGTGTTCGCGACCCGTTTCGATTTCGCGAGGTAGAGGGTCCAGACAGTTGCCGAAATACAGGATTTCCCGATGGAAAGCAGGACGTCGGGAACTGCTGCCCCCGCAAATTCCGGGAACATGATGGCTGAAACGGTCAGGTCGATCAAGGTCGGCAAAATGGCCAGGCACCAGAGGCCCATGACAACGATCACGACACTCGACCAGCGATGAATTGCGAGCAGCCGGTAAGCCATGAAAACGGAACCGGTGGCCGAAGCAATGACAATCGCCCAGCTGATGCCGGTATAAGTGCCGGCGCCGGGGCCGAGCAAATGGGCGGCGGCTTTGACTTCGGCGATATTGGCGTTGGCCTGAAACAGCATTCGTACCGGCGAGACGATGCCAAGAATGAAGATGAAAAAGCCGAGCCACCCCCCGACGCCGTGCAGCGCAGGCCGCGCATTATCGTTGTCCATCCACAATCCCCCGGTTCCGATGTCGAACCCGACCTTGCGTGCCGCAATCAGCCCAGCGCTTCAACCTCTTCGGCCAGGGCGAGCCAGCGGTCCTCCGCCGTGGCCTTTTCCTCGCGCAGCTTGTCGAGCTTTATTGTCAGCGCGTTGAAGCGCGCATTGTCGCGCGTGAACAGGCTGCCGTCGGACAGATCGGTCTCGATTCCCGCCATCTCCGTCTCGATCTCTTCGATCCGGGCGGGGAGGAGGTCGTAATCGCGCTGGTCCTTGTAGCTCAGTTTCTTGCGTGCGGTCGGCGGGGGTGGCGGTGCGACGGTTGCGGCCCTGCTTTTGGCGGCGGCGGGTTTGACGCGCTTCGCTTCCCAGTCGGCATAACCGCCCGCGACGATGTCGACCTTGCCCGATCCGTCGAGGCCGAGCGTCACGGTGACGGTGCGGTCGAGGAAGTCGCGGTCGTGGCTGACGAGCAGCACGGTGCCGGCATAGTCGGCGATGACTTCCTGCAACAGGTCGAGCGTTTCGAGGTCGAGGTCGTTCGTGGGTTCGTCGAGGACGAGCAGGTTCGATTCGCGGGCGAATTCGCGTGCAAGCAGAAGCCGCGAGCGTTCGCCGCCCGACAGCGCGCTGACGCTGGCCTCGACGACGCCGGGGTCGAAGAGGAACTCCTTGAGATAGCCCTGGATATGCTTCTTGACGCCGCGCACCTCGACCCAGTCGCCGCCGTCGGCCAGCACGTCGCGGACGCGCTTTTCGGGTGAGAGCAGGCTGCGCTGCTGGTCGATGATGATGCCGTCGAGCGTCGGCGCGAGGGTGATGCTGCCGTCGTCGGGCTGGATCTCGCCGGTGAGCAGCTTGAGCAGCGTCGATTTGCCCGCGCCGTTCGCGCCGACGATGCCGATGCGATCGCCGCGCTGGACGCGGAAGTCGAGATTTTTGATGATCGTCCGGTCGCCGAAGCTTTTCGACACGCCCTCGGCGACGATCACCGATTTCGAGCGGACATCGTCATTGGCGAGGCCCAGCCTGGCGACGCCGGGGCCGCCGATCATCGCGGCGCGGGTTGCGCGCATTTCCTTCAATTTTTCAAGGCGGCCCTGATTGCGCTTGCGGCGCGCGGTGACGCCGCGTTCGAGCCAGTGCGCCTCGAGCCGCAGTTTCGAATCGAGCTTTTGCGCGGCGCGTGTTTCCTCCGCGGCGACCGCGTCGCTCCATTCCTCGAAACCGCCGAAGCCGATTTCCTTGCGGCGGATGCTTCCGCGGTCGAGCCACAGCGTCTGCCGCGTCAGGCGCGTAAGGAAGGTGCGATCGTGGCTGATCACGACGAAGGCGCCGGTGTAGCGCGCGAGCCACGATTCGAGCCAGTCGATCGCGGCGAGGTCGAGATGATTGGTCGGCTCGTCGAGCAGCAGCACATCGGGATTCTGCGCCAAGGCTCTTGCCAGCGCGGCGCGGCGGCGCTCGCCGCCCGAGGCGCTGGCGGCGGTGCGGCTCATGTCGATCCCGAGCTGGTCAGCGATCGCGGCGACCTCATGCTCGGGCGGGCCGTCTGTTCCGGCAATGGCGAAATCCATCAGCGTCGCGAAGGGCCGGAAATCGGGTTCCTGTTCGAGCATGACGACATGCGTGCTGGGAACGATCGTGCGCTTGCCCTTGTCGGGATCGATGCGGCCGGCGAGCAGCTTGAGCAGCGTCGTCTTGCCCGCGCCGTTGCGGCCGATAAGCGCGAGGCGGTCGCGTTCGCCGACATAGATGTCGAGGTCCTGGAACAGCCAGCCGCTGCCCTGCACAAGGCCGAGGCCTTCATAAGATAAAATCGGTGCTGCCATGATGAACAGCTCGCTACTGGCGCGTTCAGCATCATGCAAGCGCGCAGCGCACAAAGGCCGGAACGGGTTCGCTCCGTCTGCGTTACGGGGCGAACATCGAAAATGAACAAAGCCCGGTTCGCAGGAGAATGAAATGACGAAGCAAATGCTCGCCGCTATGGCATCCGGATTGGCCCTGATGGCGGCGGTGCCCGCTGTCGCGCAGCAATGAGGTTCGACCGTGACGGCAGCAACGACCCAAGGCCCGATCCTGAGCTTTTCGGTCAGCGAGGAAGTGCGCTCGCGCCCCGATCAGGCGACGGTGGGCGCCGGGGTGACGACGACCGCGCCGACCGCGGTCGAGGCGATGCGCGCCAATGCCGCCGCGAAGGCGCGCGGGATCAAGGCCGAGGATATCCAGACCAGCGGCATCAACCTGTCGCCGCAGTACGATTATAACAACCGCGGCGACGGCCAGCCGCCGCGTTTCTTGGGCTATCAGGTGTCGAACAGCGTGCGCGCGACGACGTCGAAGATCGAAGATATCGGCCCGCTGCTGGACGCGCTTGTCGCCGCGGGCGGCACCAATGTCGACGGTCCGTGGTTCGGCATGAAGGATCCCGACGCGCAGCTCGTCGGCGCGCGCGGCACCGCGATCAAGGCCGCCGAGGCGAAGGCGCAGGATTATGCGCGGCTTGCGGGTTTCCGCGGCGTCGAGCTGGTTTCGATCAGCGAAGGCGGCAGCTTTGGCCCGCAGCCGCCGATGCCGATGGTGCGCATGGCGATGGACTCCGGTTCGGCGAAGGCCACGCCGGTCGAGCCGGGGCGGGTCGCCAACTCGCTGACACTGAATTTCCAGTATCGGCTGGTCAGGTAATGACGGGGCGGGGGCTGGTCAGGCCAGCTCCCCCTCTGCCCACGGCCACGGCCGCTCGCGAAACCATTTTGTGATGATATATTTGCGGCCCTTGCGCACCTTCATCCCGTGATGGAGCGTGTCGGGATTGGGGGTGCCGTCGGGGCGGACATTGTTCCAGGCGAGCAGCTTGCCCGTTTCGGGCTGGTGCATCTTCGCCGTCGAGAGGAAACGCGTCGCGCCGCCCGCCGCGGGTTCGTTGAGGTAAATCATCAGCGTCCAGCTGCGCTGGCCCGGGATCGCGCAATAAGTGTCCCAATCGGTACCGTGCGGGTCGAAATAGTCGGTGTGCGCCTTGAACTCCTCTCCCACCTCGTAGCGCTGGCCCTGCAACGGCTCGCCATATTCGAGCGGAATACCCGTCATTTCATGCAGCCGGTTGTTGACCGCGACGACGACGGGATTGCGGTGGTCGAGGTCGCAGGTCGAGCTGGTGCGAAAGGCTTCGTCGCCGTTCGGATCGGCGATCGTCGAGGGGCGCGCATCGCCGTCGATCAGCGCCACGAGTGCCGCGCAGGTTTCGGCGTCGAGGAAACCGGAAAGCATGAACTGCTGCAGCTTCGGCGTCGGCGCGCGGCGAATACCGGGGACGGCGGCGAGCCGTTCGGCAGTGCGGTCGGCGCCCGAGGTCCTCATGTCGACATGTTCGTTCCCAGCCATGGCGCGCTTTTAGTGGGCTAGCCGTGCGCGAACAATGCTTGACGAAGGGGGAGGGCGCGCCTATCGCCGCGCGCTGTCAGAGGCGTTTCGCCAGACATGTGGCGATCATAGCTCAGTTGGTTAGAGCGCCGGTTTGTGGTACCGGAGGTCGCGGGTTCGAGCCCCGTTGATCGCCCCATTTTCTCCATCGTTGCGCATATGCGGGATTTGGGGTGACTCTCCATCTCTATTGGATTATTGCGTATATACGTAATTTTCTAATGCGAGGAGCCGCGCATGTCTGCTGTCTGGGATTTCGCCGATTTCGACGATCATGAGCATGTTCACATGTTCCGCGATCGAGAGAGCGGGCTGACCGCGGTCATCGCCGTCCACTCGACGCATCTCGGGCCGGGCGCAGGCGGCGTGCGTTACTGGCATTATCCGCAGCGCGCGGCGGCGATCACCGACGCGCTGCGTCTGTCGCGCGGCATGAGCTACAAGAATGCGATGGCGGGCCTGCCGATGGGCGGCGGCAAGGGCGTGATCCTCGCCGACGAGAATGGCGCGAAGACCCCCGAACTGCTTGCGGCGTTCGGCCGCGCGGTCGATTCGCTTGGCGGTGCCTATGTGACCGCCGAAGACGTCGGGATCACCGACGCCGACATGGTCGAGATTGCCAGGCAGACGAAACATGTCAGCGGGCTTCCCGTCGCAAGCGGCGCCGATGCGGGCGGCGACCCGGGGCCGTTCACCGCGCTCGGCGTCTACCTCGGCATCAAGGCGGCGATTCGCGAAGGGCTCGGCACCGACGATGCCAAGGGCGTGCGCGTTGCGATCCAGGGCGTCGGCAGCGTCGGCGGCGGCGTCGCGCGGCGGCTCGCGGCCGAGGGCGCGAAGCTGACCCTCGCCGACGTCAATCTGGCGCGCGCCAAGGCCCTCGCCGACGAACTCGGCGCCGAGCTTGCCGATTCGGCGGCGATCATGGAGG
>CBJKNR010000258.1:0-5713 GCA_966417555.1 uncultured Sphingopyxis sp. | reverse complement strand
CCCGGAGCGTGCCCGGATTGGCGCGGGCTGCGGCAAAGATCACCGCGGCGGCGGCAGCGAACCCCGCGATATAGGGCGCCGACAGCGAATCGCACCACCCGCCGGCCAAGCCGCCGGGGCCGCGCGTCGCGAACTGGAAAAGCATCGCTCCGCCCGCGAGCGCGCCCATATAGCCGGCGAGGCGCGCGCGATCGTCGGCTTTTCCATGCAGCGCCCAGCGCAGCGCGGCGAGCGCGGCGAACAGCGCGACGACCGGCAGTCCTTCGATCGACACCGCGAGCAGCGCTGCAGCGAACAGCCCGCCGAGCAGCCCCGCCCGCCAGCCCGCGGGGCGCAGCGCCTGCGCCATCACCAGCATCGCGAGGAATATCTGCCAGCCATGATGATCGACGCGAAGCGGGCGGAACTGGACGAGGATATAGCCCGACATGATCAGGAACAGCGGCACGACATAAGCGATGCGGCGGTCCGACAGGTTGCGGTACCCGAGCACGCAGGCAACGCTGAGCGCCGCGCCGTGCAGCGGCGGCCACAGCGCCATCACGATGCGTTCGGCCATCGTCTGGCCGAACAGCGGCTTCATGAGGAGGATGCCGGCCGCAAGCGGCGCGTCGACGATGCGCGACCAGTGCATCAGCACGCCGCCGCCCGCCGGATTGACGCGATATTGCGTGAGATCCCACCAGCCTTGCCCGGCGAGCAGGTCGCGCACCTGCGCCATGCGCATCGCATCGTCGGTGTCGGCGAGGTCGAGCGCCCCGATCGCCTGCCATTTGGCGGCGATCGCGACGAGGCTCATCAATCCCCAGACGATCAGCGCGATCCGGACGGGCGTAAACCAGGGGCCGAGCGCGATCCCGCCAGAAGCAGGCGCGGAAGCCGGCGGCCCCGCGATGGGCACCGCCGCGTCGCTCATGCCGCCGCGGCCCGGAAAACGATGTGGCGGCGCAGCAGATAGGTCGTCTGGAAACTCACGGCGATCGCTGCGAGCTTGGCGAGCCGCGGGTCGAGGCCAAGCGCGCTGCCGCCGCCGACAATCGCCATCGTGACCGCCAGCCCGACGAGCGCCGAGGCGACGAAGAGCAGTTTCTGGCGATGACGCTCACCCGTGCCGCGCGCCGCGGCGCCATCGGCGAAGACGAGCCGGCTCGAAATCACCCAGTGGACGAGGATTCCGGCGCAATAGCCGGTCGCCGACGCCGTCACCGGCGCAAGCCCGGCGTCCAGCAGCAGCAGGAAAAGCCCTGCGTCGCTGCCAAGCGCCAGCACGCTCGCGAGCAGATAATTGAGCCAGCGCATCTCGCCGCGCCGGACCGACGCGATCAGCCTGTTCACGGACAGCATGGCGCCAATCCCCCCGCCAGTCCCTCAGGCGGCCCTGGCGACGCGCGCCGGCACCTCGCGAACCGACGCCAGCGCCGCCCGTTCGCCCTCGGTGCCGCTCTCATGATATTCGGCGTCCTCGTTGACGCCCCAGATGTCATAGAGCTTCTCGCCCGCAACGATGTTGCGCACCGTCAGCATCGCGGTCATCATCGCATGATCCTGGTTGTTATAGCGGTGCATGCCGTTGCGCCCGACCATGTGCAACGTCGGATAACGCGCTTCGAGCTCGCTGCGCATCGTCTCGACATGCGCGGCATAATCATCGTCATAGACCGGATAGGCCTTTTCCTGCCGCACCACCGCGCCGCCGACGACATCCTCCGCCTTGCACAGGCCAAGGATCGCCATTTCCTTCGTCGCGAGCGCGACCAGCTCGTCGTCGCCCGCCGACCAGAGCCCGTCGCCCTCGAAGCAGAAATATTCGAGGCCCACGCTCGCGATCGCCGGATCGGGCACCATTTCGGGCGACCAGCTGCGGAAATTCTGGACGCGGCCGACCTGCACCTTGCTGTCGTGGATATAGATCCAGTTGTCGGGGAAGAGATCCTCCGACCGGATCTTGAGCGCGACGGTCAGGAAGTCGCGATAATTGAGCTTCGGCGCCGCGGTCAGCGCGCAGGCGGGCAGCGGATGGACGCGCGCGGCCAGCTCGCGCATCGGCGCCGAGCTGATCACATGGCCCGCGTCGATCACGACATCGCCGTCGGGCCCCGTCGCGGTCATCCGCCAGCGGCCGGTCTTCTGGTCCTGCGTCAGCTGCTTGAAGCTGTGGCCCATCAGCACGTGATTGCCGCCAGCGCGCACCTTGGCGGTCGCAGCCTCCCACATCATGCCGGGGCCAAGCCGCGGATAGCGGAAGGTTTCGAGCAGGGTCTTGGTCGCCATGCCGTCATTGGGCTTCCTGTTGAGCCCGAGGCTGCGTTTCAGCCCGTCGATCACCGCGCCGCCGAGGCTCAGCCCCTTGATGCGCTGCGCCGCCCAGTCGGCCGACATTTCGTCGCACGGCATCCCCCACACCTTTTCGGTATAGGTCTTGAAAAAGATCGAATAGAGTTTCTGCCCGAACTGGTTGACCGTCCAGTCCTCGAAGCTGCGCACGGTCTTTTTCGGGAGCAGCTTCGCCTTGGCATAGCTCATCATGCACAGCGTCGAACGCACGACACCGAGGTTCCACAGCGCCTCGAAAGCGCGCAGCGGATAGGAATAGAATTTGCCCTCGTAATAGATGCGGCTCATCCGCGGGCGCTCGATGAAGTCGTCGGGCAGAATCTCGTTCCACAGCTCGACGACCTCGCGGCTCTTCGAAAAGAAGCGATGCCCGCCGATGTCGAAGCGAAAGCCCTCATGTTCGACCGTGCGGCTGATCCCGCCGACGTAAACCGGATCCTTCTCGATCACCGTCACGCTATAGCCCTGCTGCGTCAGCAGATAGGCCGCGGTCAGCCCCGCCGGCCCCGCGCCGATGATGGCGACATCGGCGCTCGTCGGACGATTCTTCGAAACTTGGGCGTTCATCACTTGAAATTCCCCCACACAGGCAAGTTGCTGCCGTCGCAATGGAGGAAACATGGCTAAAAACCGGTTAACGGGCGCGGGAATTTCGTCCGGATCGCGCGCCTTTCCCGCCACTATCGACGATGCGATACACGTGGAAGCCGCCGGAGGAGAGCCTGTCCTCGGGTTCCAGCCAGCCGATCCGCCGGCCTTGCAGCAAATGGGCCGCCAATCCGCGCGGCGCAGCCCGGGCAAGGATCGCAAGTTCATTTTCGCAGAACACAAGATAGCGTGCGCCGCCCGCCTCTACCAAAGGGCGCGCCGCGGCGGGCGGCATGAGAAAGGCCGACAGGACGCGGTCGATCGCGGCGTGGTTGCGGTGATGGCCCGTCGTCACCACGCTGTGCGGTGTGCTCACCAACAGGGTGGGCGCGATATGGATCGATGAAAAGAGAAGCGCGGGCGGCTCGCCAGCGAGCGCCGGGTATCCCTGCGTCAGGCAGACCGGCGTACTCCCGCTTTTCGCCGACCGCGTCGCGAGCAGGGACAATTTGAAGCCCAGGGCGATATCGATCGTGGGCACCGACAGCAGGAGTAGCAGCGTTCCGCACAGGCGGCGTCCCGTGCCGGGTTCTGCATCGCCCCACCGCCAGAAAGCCGCCGCCAGCGCGGCAAAAGCCGGAATCATGAAAGCGTGCGCGATGGCGAGCGACCGTATCACCAGAACGGCCATGATCGTGCTGCAAAGGATCAGGAACGCAAGACGCATCCAGTTTTCGGCTTCGGGGCGACCGCGGGCGCGGATGCAGGCCCAGACGGTCGCTGCCGCGCCGACGACGGTCGCGACGCTGTACGCGGCCATGCGCGCGGGCACCTGTTCCCACAAGGGCCGTCCTTCGAGGATCGGCTCATACCAGAAGGTGCGGACCAGGGGCTCGAGTTCGCCGAACGGTCCGGCCACGCACGGGGCGCCGGTCAGGACGAAGCCGGCCGCGAACGCAATGCCCGCCGCCCCGACAATCGACAGGCGCCGCGCGAGCGAGCCGGTCCAGCGGGGCGAGCCGGTCAGCGAAATCAGGAAGACGGCCCCGGCCAGCGCGGCGGCGGCGATATAGGGCAGGGAAAAGCTGTCGCAAAAGACGCTCAAGACATAGCTCGATCCGCGCAATGGCAGTGACCATAGCGCGGGGAGCAGGATCATACCGGCCGAAAAGCCGCGCAACCGGGTACCCCTTGCGGGATCGCGCAGCCAGTCGAGGACGAAGAGCGCCCAGAAGACCCCCAGGAAAGGAAAGCCTTCCAGCGAAATCTCGACATAGATGCTCGCGACGAAGGCCGACAGAAATCCGTTCGCAAAACTCGCCGGCCGCAATGCAAGCCACAGAAGGATGACCGAAAGCAGCACCTGCCAATTGTGGTGATCGATATTGAGCGGGGCAAAATGGTGGAGATAGGTGATCGTCGTGGCCGCGATCGCGAGGCCGATGAAGACGAACTGCCGGTCGCCCAATATCTGCAATATGCGGGAAAAGACGAGAAGCAACGGCAAGGCAAGCAGCGGCGGGTAGCCTGCCATCACCCAACGCTCCGCCGTTCGCGGGTCGACAAACAGGCTCAAAACTTCGATCAATCCCAAGATCGGGGCATCGATGAAACGGGACCAATGCGTCAATCCGCCGATGCCCGGATTGGTGCGATATTGCGTCGTGTCGAACCAGCTCTGGCCGGCAATCAGATCGCGAACCTGCACGAGCCGCATCGCATTGTCGGGATCGGAAAATGCCAGCGTTGCGATGGCGTCGCGATGTATGAACAGGCTGGCGGCAACGAAGCCCAGCCAGAGGACCAATGCCAGACGATCGGGTGAAAAGCCGGAAAAAAGATTCCGGTCATCGGGCATTTTTGCCGTCGTTTCAGCCATTGGTCGCTTCCTATGGCCATGTTCAGCCCGCCGCGCTTCCTATGCACCGCGCGCTAAAAACCGGTTAATTTCCTGCTAGGGATTTCAGATATGCGGATTTTCCTGCCGGCGCACGCCGCGCCGCTTGGGCAGCAGACCGAACTGCGGTAAGCTGCCCCGGCCAAGGAGGCGCACGGCATGGCAGGCGGTCTGGCAATCGTAGTGAGCGGCGGCGGCGCCAAGGGCGCCTTCCAGGTCGGCGTTGTCCACGAACTCGTCGTGGGCCGCGGTGTGCGGCTCGACATTGTCGCCGGCGTCTCGACCGGCGCGATCCAGGCGCTGGGCGTGGCGCAGGACGATGTGCCGGGGCTGCTCGACGCCTGGCTCGGCATCCGCGGCAACAGCTCGATCTACAAGGCACGCCCGCTCGGCGTCGTCGGCGGGCTGCTCGGCGAGGATGCGCTTTATGACACGGCCCCCCTGAAGCGCCTGCTCAAGACCTTCGCGAACGAGGCGAAACTGCGTGCGAGCGGCCGCAAACTATTGCTCGGCGTCGTCAATCTCGGCACCGGCACCTATCGCACGATCGACGAAAGCGTCCCCGGCATCCACAATTGGGTCTACGCCAGCTGCGCGATGCCGCTCTTCTTCGACCCCCTGAAGACGCGCGCGCGCGACGGGACCGAGGAACAATGGGTCGACGGCGGGGTGCGCGACGTGACCCCCTTGAGCTCGGCGCTCGAAATGAACCCGCGCGGGGTGATCGCCGTGCGCGCCTCCCCCGCGCCGCAGCCCGGCCCGGTGCGCACCTTCCCCCACCTCATCAAGATCGGCCTGCGCGCGGTCGACATATTGCAATCCGAAGTGTCGGCGAACGCTCTTTCGGGTGCCGCGCTGATCAACGACCTCATCGCCGCGCGCGAGGCGCAGCTT
>CBJKNR010000257.1:0-5801 GCA_966417555.1 uncultured Sphingopyxis sp. | reverse complement strand
CCCCCCGGCTAACCCTTCTACAAAGCGCCAGTAGAGATCAAGGGGACCCCCCCCTCCCCCCCTCCCCCCCTTCCCCCCTCTGCCCGAGCCTTGTTCAAAACCATCTTGGTGGTCATGTCCGCTCCCGGTCGGAAACCCGACAACACACTCACGATGCCGCCTCACTCTCTCGCTTTTTTCGAGAACGATTCGCAATAGCATATTGACCCTCTGATTTTACACGCCTAGAGCGCCGCTATTGCGAGTCAGTCGCAAGATAGCCAGGGGGAATCAAATTGAATAGCCATCGTTCGCCGTCAACCATCCGCCTTGCCGCAGGCAGCGCGTTGGGCCTCGCGCTCGCCGCGACCGCCGCGCCGGCCTTTGCGCAGGATAATGACGGCGAATATTGGGTGTCGCTCAAGAACCGCATCGTCGTCACAGCGACGCGCACCGCGGTGAAGGCCGAAGACGTCCCGGTCACCGTCACCGTCAAGACCGACGAGCAGATCGCCGACGAACTCGTCACCGACATCCGCGACCTCGTGCGCTTCGAACCCGGCGTCAGCGTCCAGCGCCAGCCCGCGCGTTTCGGCGCCGCGCTCGGCACGACGGGCCGTGCGGGCAACGACAGCTTCAACATCCGCGGCATCGGTGGCAACCGGGTGCTGGTGCAGGTCGACGGCGTCCGCGTCCCCGATGGCTTCAGCTTTGGCGCGCAGGCGTCGGGGCGCGGCGACTATGTCGACCTTGGGCTTGTCAAATCGGTCGAAATCCTGCGCGGGCCGTCGTCGGCGCTCTATGGCAGCGACGGCCTTGCGGGCGCGGTCAGCTTCATCACCGCCGATCCCGCCGACTTCCTCGAACCGGGCAAGAATGTCGGCGGCCTGCTTCGCGCCGCCTATAGCAGCGCCGACGAGGAGTTCAGCGAAACCGCAATCCTCGCGGGTCGCAGCGGCGACTGGTCGGTCATGGCCGCCTACACGCGCCGCGACCACAAGGAACTCGACAACAAGGGCAATGTCGCCGGCGGGGTCACGCCGACCGGTACCTCGGGCAAGGATGCGAACACCGGCCCGCTCCGCACGCTGCCCAATCCACAGGATGGCAAGTCGAACGCCGTGCTCGCGCGGATCGTCTACGATCCCGCGGGCGGCCACAAGATTCGCCTGACCGGCGAATATCTCGACACCGACCTCTACACCAACGGCCTGACCGGCGTGACCGCGACGCGCAATGCGCAGGGCGTGGTCACGTCGAGCGTCGACCGCCTCGAGGGCTTCGACACGGGCGAGCGCAAGCGCGTATCGCTCGACTGGAGCTGGGAGGGCGAGGGGGCGATCGATTTCGCCCGCGTCGCGCTCTACTGGCAGGATGGCGAGGACAATCAATATACCGAGGAAGATCGCACCCCGGCCGCCGACCGCACGCGCCTCAACACGTTCGAGAACCGGGTGATCGGCGCCGCCGCCGACGCGCGCGCCGATTTCGCGACCGGCGCAATCGCGCACCGCCTCGTCTTCGGTGGCGACATCAGCAAGACGCGCCAGCGCGGGCTGCGCGACGGCACTGTCCCGCCGTTCGGCGAAACCTATCCGACGCGCGCCTTCCCGAGCACCGATTTCACCCGCGCCGGCCTCTTTGTCGGCGACGAAATCTCGGTCGCGGGCGGGCGCCTGCTGCTCTACCCGGCGCTGCGCTTCGACTGGTACGACCTCTCGCCCGACAACGACCCATTGCTGCCCGCGTTCGCAGGGGCCAAGCAGGACGGATCGCGCGTGTCGCCGAAATTCGGCGCGGTGTGGAAACTCACCGATCAGTTCCGCCTGTTCGCCAACTATGCGACGGGCTTCAAGGCGCCCGAGCCGGGGCAGGTCAACCAGTTCTTCTCGAACCTCGCGTCGGGCTACACCTCGATCCCGAACCCCGACCTCGGGCCCGAGCGCAGCGAAAGCTTCGAGGGCGGCATCCGCTTCTCGAGCGACGCGATCAGCCTCGACGTCACAGGCTTCACCGCGCGCTACAAGGATTTCATCAGCCAGGAACAGGTCAGCGGGAATTTCCTGCCGAACGATCCGGCCATCTTCCAGTTCGTGAATCTCGATCGTGTCCGGGTCAAAGGGGCCGAGGCACGCTTCGAGGGGCGAGCGTCGTCCGGCCTGTATACGACGCTCGCCCTATCCTGGGCGAAGGGCGACGTGATCGACCCCGACGGCGTGCGCTCGCCGCTGTCATCGATCGACCCGCTCAAGCTCGTCGCCGGCATCGGCTATCGCGAGCGTGAGGGGCGCTTCGGCGGCCAGCTCATCATGACCCACGCCGGTCGCAAGGAGGCGTCGCGCACGACGGGTCTCTGCACCCCCGAATGTTTCCGTCCCGACAGCTTCACGATCCTCGACGCAACTGCCTTCGTCCGCGTGATGGACGCGCTGACGCTCCGCGCCGGCGTCTTCAACATCCTCGACAAGAAATACAGCTGGTGGAGCGACGTCCGCGGCCTCGCGTCCACCTCGCTCGTGACCGACGCCTATACCCAGCCCGGCCGCAACGCGAGCGTGTCGCTGAGCTATCGCTTCTGATCGAAAACCGAAGGACTGCACCGATGAAAAATTATCGCAAGATCGCCGCCGGCCTGCTGCTGCTCACCGCCGCGCTGCCTGCTGTCGCCCCGGCCCATCCGCCGATCGCCGCCGAAGCCGCCGCCGCCAATTTCGAGCAGGACCGCGCCGACATCCTCGCGATGGCGGGCAACTACCGCGTCAGCTTCAACATGCAGGAATCGACGCGCTGGGACCCGGCGTATGAGGTTCTCGAGCCCAAGCGCTCGGGCGGCAACGAGGTCGTGCGCGTGATCGAGGACACCGGCCGCAAGATCAGCCTCCAGCACATGCTCGTCATCACCGGCGACGACGACAAGAGCATGATCATCAAGCATTGGCGCCAGGACTGGGAATATGAGCCCGCGAAGCTGCTCGTCTATTCGGACCGCAATGCCTGGACGTGGGAAGATGTGCCCGAAAGGATGCGCACCGGCCGCTGGTCGCAGACCGTCTATCAGGTCGACGACAGCCCGCGTTACGGCGGCTGGGGCCAGTTCGAAACGCAGGGCGGCGTCCGCCGCTGGCGCTCGAACTGGACGTGGCGCCCGCTCGCGCGCCGCGACGCCGTGCGCAATCCGGTCTACGACCGCTACCTCTCGATCAACCGCCACCAGCCCTCGCCCGACGGCTGGGTCCACTGGCAGGATAATACGAAGATGGGGACGAAGGACGGCAAGCTGGTGCCGATCGTCCAGGAATATGTCCTCAACACCTATATCAAATACGACCAGTATGACGTGAAGGCCGCCGACGATTATTGGGCCGCGACGAAGGATTATTGGGCCGCCGTGCGCGCCGAATGGGACCGCGTCGCCGCGACCAAGGGCGGCATCGCGATCAACGAGGAAGCGCAGACCGGCACCGTGATCAGCGGCCGCCTGCTCGAAATGGCCGACGAGGTTCAGGAAAAGAAGCTGACGACGGCAAAGGCAATCGCCGAGGCGAAGAAGCTGATCGAGGCGAACACGCGCAAGCTTTGAAGACCTTCACCATGTGAAGCCCGTAACTGGGGGCGGCTCGAAAGGGCCGCTCCCTATTTTGCGTCTGCCTCTTATTTCTTCGCCCCGTCGATGCTCCAGATACCGGCGCCGCGCGTCGCGATGAACAGGAAGAGGAAGCAGTAGAGCGCGATCGTTTCGCCGCCGTTGGCGATGGGATAAAGGCCCTTGCTGCCATGTGCCATCCAGTAGCCGACCGCTGCCATGCCGCTCGCTACGAATGCGGCAGGGCGGGTGAACAGACCGATGGCGATCAGCCCGCCCGCGACCAGCTCGATCGTGCCTGCGGCGTACATCATCGGGTTGAGCGGCATCGGAAAGGCGACCGGGAAGTTGAAGAATTTCTGCACGCCGTGCGCAAGGAACAGCAAGCCTGCGACGATGCGCAGCAGCGCATAGGCTTGTGCGCCGAAACCATCGAGAAATTTCATGAGCGATCCCCTCTCTTGTTGTCGATGGCGGATGCTACGCTCGCGCCGCTCGATTGCATAGCGTCATTGCGAGCAAAGCGAAGCAATCCAGAGTAGCGTAAGCCGCCCTGGATCGCTTCGCTTTGCTCGCAATGACGAACAAGGATGGTCCGGTTTCAAATTTTTTGCGTCATATGTCACACTCGCCGCTCCTGTCTCGTCATGCCGGTACAACCCCTGAAGGAGACACGACATGACCAAGGTTACCGATCCCTATGCCGCCGCCCCGCAGCTGATGAAGCAGTGGATGGCCGTCAGCCTCGGCGCCGAAAAGAGCCTTGAGGCGAGCCTGATCGAGCTGGTGAAAATTCGCTCGTCGATCCTCAACGGCTGTGCGAATTGCATCAACATGCACACGGTCGAAGCCCGCGCGAAGGGCGAGACCGAGCAGCGCATCTACCTGCTCTCGGCGTGGCACGAAGCGCCGGTCTTCACCGATCGTGAACGCGCCGCGCTCGCGTGGACCGACGCCTTGACCAGGCTGTCGGAAGGGCACACACAGAAGGCCGCCAAGGAAGCGCTCGAAGCGCATTTCACACCCGAGGAACAGGTGAACCTGACCGTGATGATCAATGTGATCAATGGCTGGAACCGCATCGCGGTCGGCTTTGGCCTCTGGTACGAAAACGGCGTTCCCAAGGCCGCCTGATGACGGGCGAAGGCATCCGGAGCGCGGGGGACGCGGCGGAGGCGGCGGCGAGTTTCGACCCGCTGCGTCCGCTGCTCACGCGGGTCGCCTATCGCATGCTCGGCTCGGTCGCCGATGCCGAGGATGTGGTGCAGGATGCCTATATCCGCTGGCTCGGCACCGACCGCAGCGCGGTGCGCGAGCCCGCGGCCTTTCTCCGCCGCACCGTGACGCGGCTCTGCCTCGACCAGATCAAATCGGCGCGCAGCCGGCGCGAGACCTACATCGGTCCATGGCTTCCCGACCCGCTGGTCGAAGAGGAGGAAGAGGACGATGTCACGCTGCCGCTGATGCTCGCGCTCGAACGGCTGTCACCCCTCGAACGCGCCGCTTTCCTGCTTCATGACGTCTTCGGCGTCGGGTTCGACGAGGTCGCGCAGACGATCGACCGCGATCCCGCGGCGACGCGCCAGCTCGCGGCGCGCGCCCGCGCGCACGTTCGCGACGCCCGCCCGCGCTACAAGCTCGAGAAGGAACAGGGGCTCCAGATCGCCAATGCCTTCTTCGACGCTTCGCGAAGCGGCGATATGAAAGCGCTCGGGGCGCTGCTCGCCGCCGACGTCGGCATGTGGGCCGACGGCGGCGGAAAGCGGCCTGCAGCGATGGGGCCGGTACTCGGGTACGACGTGGTGCTGAAGCTGCATCGCAGCCTTGCCGTGCTCTTCGGCAAATATGGCTCGACGATGGTCCATGCCGGCATGATCAATGGCCTGCCGGGCTTCGTGACCCGCGAAGCCGACGGCGAGCTTCAGACCACTGCGCTCGAAATCGAGGACGGCAAGGTCGTCGCCATCTATGTCATGCGCAATCCCGACAAGCTCCGCCACATGCACTGATGCTACCGGGGGTGCGCCGTTCGACAGCCCTCGCCGGGACAAGGCGATAGGTGACGCGATACAGATCCATCGACGCCGCGCCGCCGCGCCGGGCCGAGAAGGTCAGCCGGTCCGGCGCCGACCAGTCGAGCATCGGACCATAGCTGTTGCCGACCGCATCGTTCACGGTGGCCGGCAACGGCGTCCCGGCGCCATAACCGCCGCTACCGTCCGCAGCGGCGGCGAACAGA
>CBJKNR010000256.1:0-5810 GCA_966417555.1 uncultured Sphingopyxis sp. | reverse complement strand
CGCCGATCGGCGCGGCGACGACGCCGCCGATGATCAGGCCGAGCGTCGGGCCGAGGATTTCCTCGATCCCGAGGTTGGCGATGAACGCGATCGAGACCGATACCGCGAGGAAGAATTCGACGCTGTTGACCGTGCCGACGACCTTGCGCGGCTCGCCGCCCTGGACGAGCAGGTTCGAGGTCACGACCGGCCCCCAGCCGCCGCCGCCCGCGGCGTCGAGAAAGCCGCCGACGACCGCGAGCGGCGCCACGACCTTGGGCTTCTGGATTTTCGGCGGGTAGAGCAGGCCGCGGACCAGCAGCCACACGCCGATCAGCACCAGATAGCCGAGAACGAAGGGCTTCACGACGTCGGCATGCAGCGACGACAGGACATAGGCACCGAGCACGCCGCCGATCACCCCGGGGATGAGCAGGCGAAAGAAGAGCGGCCAGTCGATGTTGCGGTGGAACACATGGCTGAGCCCCGACGCCCCGGTCGTGAAGATTTCGACGACGTGGATGCGCGCCGATGCCGTCGCGGGCGGAACGCCCAGCACGGCCACCAGCAAGGTGTTGCAGATGACGCCGAACGCCATGCCGAGCGCGCCGTCGACGAGCTGCGCGGCAAAGCCGATCAGGATGAACGGCAGGAGCGCGGTAAAATCGATGGCCGCAAGTTCAGTCATGTTTCATCCCAACCCTTTTGATTGACAACCTGCTGCCGGGATTCCCCGCGCGGCGCCAGCCCAATTTTTCTGCGCGCGGCAAAGGGATTTGTTTGTGCGCCCGATCGATCCGCTCCGGTTCCGCCTCAGCCGGCGACCTCGTCGGGCAGATATTCGCGCACATAATCGATGAAGGCGCGGAGCTTGGGCATCACCTGCTTGCGGCCGGGGTAGTAGAGGAAGAGACCCGAGGTCGCGGCGGCATAGTCGGTGAGCACCAGTTCGAGATCGCCCGCCTCCACCATCGCCTTCGCCATCGGTTCGGCCATCATCCCCATCGCGACTCCGGTGCGGATCGCGACGAGCGCCGCGATCCAGTCGTTGACGATCACCGGACCGCTGACGCCGACATCATATTCGCGGTTCCCCTTTTCGAAGGTCCACGGCATCAGCGCGCCCGTCGTCAGGCGAAAGCGGACGCAGCGATGCTCGCGCAGATCCTCGGGCGCTTCGGGGCGGCCGTGCCGGTCCAGATAGGCGGGCGATGCCGCGACGACGAAGCGGAAGGGTCCGGTCAGGCGCACCGCGATGACGTCGGCGTCGAGCGATTCGCCCATGCGCACCCCGGCGTCGAACCCGCCGGCGCTGAGGTCGGAGAGCGCGTCGTCGGCGTAAATCTCGAGCTCGATATCGGGATAGGTTTCGCAAAAGCCCGCGATGATCGGCTCGAACAGGGGCTGCACCGCGCCGCGCATCAGGTTGATGCGCAGCCGTCCCGCGGGCCGGTTGCCGAGGTTGCGCGCCGCCTCATAGGCGTCGGCGAGCCCGGCATAGGCGGGCGCCGCGCGCTCGAGGAACATCTCGCCCGCCTGCGTCAGCCCGACGCTGCGTGTCGTGCGCATGAACAGGGGAGCGCCGACGCGCGCCTCCAACGCTTTCACGGTCTGGCTGATCGCCGAGGGCGAGACGCCGAGGTCGGCGGCGGCGGCGGAAAAGCTGCGCCTTTCCGCGACACGCAGGAAGGCTTCGATCCCGTCGAGCGCCCCATGGGGGATTGTTAAATCCTGCTTCAAAGCACTTGCAG
Organism: uncultured Sphingopyxis sp.; assembly: GCA_966417555.1. Classification (GTDB taxonomy): domain Bacteria; phylum Pseudomonadota; class Alphaproteobacteria; order Sphingomonadales; family Sphingomonadaceae; genus Sphingopyxis. The sequence goes on along the minus strand of CBJKNR010000256.1, from coordinate 4,080 downwards.
ATTATCGAGGATTATCTAAGTGCGCAACCGCACCTATATAGGTTGCACAACGAAACGAAAGGAACCTCTCCCATGTCCTATCAGCTCTCCTCTTTCCGCCGCTTTCCGACCGCCTTTGCCATTGTCGCCGCTTCGGGCCTCGCCTTTGCCGGCCTGATGGCTTCGACGGCCCCCGCCTACGCCCAGTCGGGCAGCGACTATCGCTGCGCGGGCCTCGCCGAACAGGCGCATGTCGCCGCCACCGGCGTCCAGGGTTCGAAGCAGTCGAGCGCCAAGCGCTTCGTTTCGACCGGCAAGAAGCTGTGCGAAGCGGGCAATGAACGCGCCGCCGCCAAACAGTTCCGCGCCGCGCTGAAGATCGCCGGCGTCGCCGAGGTCGAAACCGACAGCCAGATGGCGTCGCGCTAAGACAGATTGACACCAATCTCCGGAACCGTCCTCTCCCTCTCCCCGACGGATCCACAACACTGGGGCGGCACCCGATACGGGGCCGCCCCATTTGTTTATGCGCGCCGCGCGCGCTAGAATGCGGCGACATGCCCGGCAAGAAACCCCGCCGCGAAACGCCGCCCGCCCGCTCCGCTGCAAGAGAGGCGGTGCCGCTGTGCCGTTATGAAGAGCTGGCGATGCGCGAAAACAGCCTGCGCCAGGCAAAGGCAGGGAAATCCAAACCTCGCGACTAGATCCGCCGGTAGCGGAAATACCACATTTCATGTCATATGTCAATCATAGCATTGAAATATAACGATTTTATTAGGTTTTTTTCTTGAGAAAATAATCAGGCAATCACCCAGCAATCACCATTTTCGAAGGGGATGGAAACCTCATGTCCCGCAAGAATACTTACCCGCAGCGGCGCCATTAAGGCCTCTCTCCGCCGCGTCGAGTGGGCGTCCGTGCTATCCAAGCCCGGTGTGAGGATGAGCGTGCAATAGGCACCCCCTTCGTGGGGTGGCCGGCGTGCAAAAACGACCCCTTCATCCCGGGGCTATAGGCGGCCTTTCGAACCAGATTGGCGTTTTTCGGAGTGGGGTCGACTATTCCGGATCCTTGCGAGAGAGATTGGCGCGCACCTGATCGACCAATGTCAGCAGTCGGTCCTTTTCGGCGTCGGTCAGGCCCTCGGTTGCTTCGCGTGTTACCGCGCTCGTTACCGCGCCGACTTCTTCGAGCAGATCGGCGCCGCGGGGGGTAAGGTACAGGCGCAGGGCGCGGCGGTCTGATTTGTCGGTTCGTCTCTCCACCACTGCTGCTTCTGCTAACCGATCGATCATTCTGGAGAGGGTTATCGGCTCCACTTCAATGAGTTCTGCCATCTCGCCCTGCCGGATGCCCTGATTGCGTCTCAGATACACCATCAGCCGGTATTGCAGCGCCGTGATACCAGTATCGCGTGTCCGGCTGTTGAAGGAGCGTCGAAACAGGCGAGCCGTGTCGTCCAACAGAAATCCGATGGATGTCACATCAGTCCTTTCAATGTGAGCCGAAAAGCCGCTTCCGCCGAAGGCGAGGGGACCGGACGGAATATGGTCGGGCGACATGTGTCAAGCCAACCGGTCACAGACAGCTCGCGACCAGGAAGTTACCCGGATCCAACCCGGCTTGCAACTTTGGTCGCTGGGGCGCCGGCTCCAAGCGTGTGTGTTCAGCGGTGGCCGCGCCCGTCTCGGTCACTGGAATCTACGCCGGAGCCGATGCCACTGCGCCAGCACCTATCTGATATTTCGTCAGTCGCGTTTCCAAGGAATCGTTCCTCCGCCATAGCAATTCCCATTGCATCATGCCGGCTCAACAGAAGGGAATTCTCGTGCGCGCATTGATCAGTCGGGAAAAAGCGGGCCCCGCCGCCCTGGTTTTGGATGAACTACCCGTGCCGGAGATCGGCAACGATGAAGTGCTGGTGAAAGTGAGCTATTGCGCGCTGAACTTCCCTGACCTGCTCATTATCGAGGATAAATATCAGGTGCGGCCGCAGCGCCCCTTCACGCCAGGGTTCGAAGTGTCGGGCGAGATCGTCGCGGTCGGCGCGGCGGTGAGCTGTCTTTCGGTCGGCGATCCCGTCATGGCGATTGTAAAATGGGGTGGCTGCGCCGAATTTGTGGCAGCGCATCAGGATCAATGCTTCCAGATACCCGAGAAGATGACCCGACAAACTGCCGCGGGGATGCTCTTCACGTTCGGGACCAGCCTGTTCGCCCTTCGCGAAGGCAACGTACAGCGCGGCGATGTGCTGCTTGTTCTTGGCGCTTCGGGCGGGATCGGCGGGGCGACCGTTATGCTGGGAAAGGCGATGGGCGCCCAAGTCGTGGCGGCGACTTCTTCTACGGAAAAAGCCGAGCTCGCAATCCGGCTCGGAGCCGATGCAACGGTCGTTTATCCGGCGGCAGCGATGGACCGTGACGCGCAGCGCGCGCTGTCCAAGAGCCTGCGCGAGGCGTGCGGTCCGAAAGGAGCCACCGTCGTCTGCGATCCCGTCGGAGGCGACTATGCGGAAGCCGCATTCCGGGCGCTCGGGTCCGAAGGACGATATCTCATATTGGGCTTCACGGCCGGGATAGCGAAGCTGCCACTCAACCTGCCTCTGATGGGAAGCAATAAAGTGATAGGCGTTTCGTTCGAAGCTTCGGCGGCGCGAACGCCTGGCCTCCGCCAGACCGTGATCGGCAAACTTCTGGACTTGTGGCGCGATGGACAGGTCGCTCCGCATATTTCCGCCATGTTCGCTCTTGATGATGCTGTCGACGGGATGCAACTGCTCGCCGGTCGCCGGGCGGCCGGAAAGATTCTCGTTGCGGTTGATCCAGCACTGCCAGCTGCGGCGGGCAGGACATGAACGTCGATGCCGCGCATGCTTATGCCGAGCTTGTCGGTCGGCGCAGGTCCGTTCGCGCTTATCTTCCGCAGCCTTTGCCTGAGGCGTTGATCAGGGGCATCTTGGCAACAGCACAGCAAGCGCCGTCGAATTGCAATGTGCAGCCGTGGCAGGTGCATATCGTTTCCGGCGCGGCGCGTGAACGGCTGGCGGCAGCGATGTACGCAGAGGGTGAGGCAGGCCGGATGACGCTCGACCTGCCTCGCGTGGGCCATTATCCGGGCAAATATCGTGAGCGACAAGTCGGGGCGGCAAAGGCCTTGTTTGCGGCGACCGGGGTGGGGCGCGACGACCCGGCGGGTCGCAAGCAGTCGATGCTCCGAAATTATTCGATGTTCGACGCCCCGCACGCCGCCTTCATTTTCATGCCCCGGGCTTTTGGGCTTCGTGAGGCGGTCGATGTCGGTATCTATGCCCAGACCTTCATGTTGGGAGCGTCGGCCCATGGCGTCGCCTCCTGCGCCCAAGGCGCGCTGACACACCACGCCGCCATATTGCATCGCGAACTGGCCGTCGCGGAAGATCTGCTTTGCATGCTGGGCATCAGCTTCGGCTGGGCCGACGAGGCTCATCCTGCTAATGGCGTCAGGACGGGTCGGGCTCCGCTCGAGGAGGCGGCCCACTTTCACACATGATGGCCGCCATGCGGTGCACGCAACGCGGGAGTCTGGCTTTGCTTCTCAGGGGCGGGTTCGGCCCGCCGTGATGCGCTCGATAACCGTGTCCATTTCTGCGATGCCGCTCAAAGGGATAGCGAATTCGTCCATCGCATCTATTTCGATGAGATGGCTCATGAGATCGTCGCAGGACGGCGCCTCGGGCCCTTCAGAATACCAGCCTCGCGTCAGCCCGACAAAGAGACGCGAGTATTTTCCGCCAAGAACCGAATACATGTTCTGCGACGTGTCGCATTGCCGGCTCGCCATATAGCAGGCCAATGCCGCGACGAATTCCGGCTTCATGCCTTCGCGGAACCGGGCGGTCCGTTCGCCCGCCGCTTTCAGAAACGCCTTATCGGGCCTATCGGCGAGGGGCGTGCCACCCAGGCCGCCACCTTGGGCATTGGGGAAGATCGCATTCACGGCGATACCTGGCGGGGCTTCCTGCGCGATGACATTCATCAATCCGATCAGCGCCGTCTTGGCCGCGCCATAATTTGCGCGATAGGGATTGCCGAATATTCCGGACTGCGATGCAACGAGCACCAG
>CBJKNR010000255.1:0-5817 GCA_966417555.1 uncultured Sphingopyxis sp. | reverse complement strand
AGCACCGACATCATGCGGATGCCGTCGATCCCGCCCCCCGCGACCAGTACCAATGCCACGAGGCCAACCGTGACGCCCCATACCGCCTGGACCCATAGCGGTGCCTCGGGCCGCTCGGGTGAGATCCCGTGCGTCGACAGCGCGCTCATCGCCGAGACATTGGCGTCGGCGCCGGCGACATAGGAGAGGAAGATCGCGAACAGCATGATCGCCGCGACGAATGAACCCCCGCCAAGCGCGCTGAACAGGCGGAACAGTACCGGATCGGGGCCCTCTGCAGTCAGGACAGCATAGAGGCTGGCGCCGCTCTGCTGGTCGAGCGCGATCGTTGCTCCCGCGATCCCGGTCATCCACACCGCGCCGAACAGCGATGGCAGGATCAGGTTGTACATGATGAAGGCGCGGACGCTGTAGCCGACGGCGAGGCGACCGAGGAACAGCGCGGTGACCGGCGCCCAAGCGAACCAGTTGGCCCAGTTGAAGATCGTCCATTGCCGGTGCCAGCCGGTGTCGACGTCGAGGCCGAGGTTGCGGGGGATGAAGGTGTGGAAGTAGTCGAAGGTGCCGCGCAGCGCGAGGTCGAGCATCGCGGCGGTCGGGCCGGCGAGCAGAACGAAGGCGATAATTATAAAGAAAATCCAAGTATTTAGTACCGAAAGGCCGGCGATGCCCTTTTGCAGGCCGGTCGCGGCCGAGATCAGGAAGCTGGCGACGATCGTCGTGGCGATCGCCCAGCGCAGCGCGGTCCCGCCGTCGAACCCGCCGATCCCCTCGATCCCGCCCGCGAGCGCGAGCAGGCCGGCGCCGAGCGCGGCCGCCATGCCCGCGACCAGCGCGTAGAGGCAGATGATGTCGATGCCCGTGCCGACCGGACCGTGCGCGCGCTGGCCGAGCAGCGGGACGAAGAGCGAGGAGAGGCTGAAGGGCTCGCCGCGGTTGTAATAGACGAGCGCGAAGGCGAGGCCGGCGACGGTGTAGATCGCGTAGGGCGTCAGCGTCCAGTGGAGGAACATCGTCGACATGGCGAAGGTCGCGGCGGCATCGCTGCCCGGCGCGAGCCCGAGCATCGCGGGCGGGTCGTTCAGATGGAACAGCGGCTCGGCCGCGCCCCAGAAGAGGATGCCGGTGGCGATCGTGGTGCAGAGCGTCACGGCGAACCAGCGCCAGCGGGAGAGAATGGGCGTCGCCCCGGCGCCGCCGATGATCCGCCCGCCGAGCGGCGACAGCGCGATCACCGCGAGGAGCGCGAGGAACCCGATCCCCGACCAGGCGAAAAGTGGCGAGAAATTGCGCAATATCCAGTCGTTGACCGCCGTTTCGACGGCGACGAAGGCCGGGCCCTGCCAGAGGCTGAGGATCACCGCCGCGAGCAGCACCGCGAGCGGGGTGAAAAACACCGGTCGATTGAGAGGATGCTGCGCTGATGCTGGCAAATGGACGGCCGATCGGACAGGGTGGACCGGCCCAGCATGGCGGCTGCCACGCGCAAGGTCAAATCGCGCGGGAACGCGACAATCGGGCAAAGCGTTGCACCCGCAGACGAGTGGATTTGCAGGAGAAGCTTCGATGACCAGGAATTTATTGGCCGCGGCGGCCATATTTGCGCTCGTCGCATCGGGGCAGGCCGCAGCGTTGCAGACGCCCGCCGAGCAGACGCCCGCCGAAGCGGCTCCCGCCGCCGAGCCCGCCAAACCCTCCAAGCCCGCCAAGGACGGGACCACGGCCGAGGAACGCGCAAACACCGCGCGGCTGAATGCCGAGCAGGCGGCACGCGCGAGGGCCGACAACACGACCTATGCGCAGGAAGTCTCGGCCGCGCAGCAGCAGGTTGCGCACGATCAGGAGGTCTTTACCGAGGAAACCGCGGCTTATGAGGCGGAGAAGGCGCGCGTTGCCGCCATGTCGGCCGAGGAGCGGATCAAGTGGGAGGCCGATGTCGCCGCGTGCAAGGCCGGCGACAAGACCCGCTGCGCACAGCCTGCGCCGGTCCCGCCGCGTTAGGGTTCTGACCCTGAAGTTCTGGCCCTGACGCCTCGGTAGCCGTCCGGAAGCATCGCGACCCCATCCGCCGGGGCGCCGTCGGAGGCTTCCATCGCGGCCTCGTGCGCCGCGACCGGGTTTTCGCCGTTCGGCGGCGGATCGGGAAAGCGGCCGCCGTAGCGATAGCCGTCGTCGACGGGTTCGGGCGGCAGCACCCTTTCGGCATCGACCGCGCCCAAGGCGCGAAAATCGTCGCTCATCCGGTCTTCGCGATTGGCGCGAAGCCGCGCCGCGACGCCATAACTGTCGGCACAATCCGGACACGGCGTTGCGCCTCCGCCGTCGGCAACCAGCGCGCCGGGGTTGGCGCTGAGGTGCGAATAGGAAGCGGGCGCGGCAGTACCTGCGCCGCGCCGGGTTCCCACCGCCATGTCCCCCAATATCATTCCCCCGGCGATCCCTGCCAGCAGCAGGCCAAGCCAGCGAGCGGCGCGGGGACCTGTGTCGCGAATCGCGGAGAAAGATAATTTCTTCATCGCGCGCCGATTTGGTCATGATGATGTCGTTGTTGCAACCATCCTGTCACGAAATTTCTCGACCGCCGACCGTTCGTCGATCCGCGAAGGTCCTTCGTCTGCAAATCGAGCCGCTGTTCGCACCGATCGATCCAGGCGCGCTTCTGGTGACGTCCAGGGAGTACCACCCCCCTTGCGGGATATCGGGCAACGGTCTCCCCGGTCCGCCAACCGGTATCCCGCAACCTTTGCAGAGAGGACTCCCCCATGGCGAAATTTTCCCTTATCCTGCTGGCGGCGCCGCTGATGGCGGCCGGCACCAGCGGTCCGGCTTTTGCCGAAAGCGAGACGCGAAGCGTCGCCGTCGCATACGACGACCTTGATCTGTCGAGCGCAAGCGGGCGCGAGCGGCTGACGATGCGCGTCAAGATGGCGGTAAAGCGGGTCTGCGGCTCCGCGAGCCGGCAGACAGTTCGCGAGCGCACCGCGCAGCAGGCGTGCGAACTGGACGCCGGCCGCGCGGCCGACGTACAACTCGCGAGCCTTTTCAACGGCAGCAGCGCCCGGCTGGCCGACCAAAGGGCGGTGGTGGTCGCCGCGCCCTGACGCATCTTAAGCCCCTCCCCTTTCGGGAGGGGCTAAAGATTGCAAACAAGGTAGCTGTATGGCGGGTTTCGACCGGGAGCTGCCATAAATCCTCCCCGCTTGCGGGGAGGGGGACCGCCGAAGGCGGTGGAGGGGGCGGGCGGCCTGAAGCGACGTTACGTGAGGATGCGAGCCCCCTCCGTCAGCCGCTACGCGGCTGCCACCTCCCCACAAGTGGGGAGGATCTAAGGTCCGCTCACCACCCCAAAGGAGACTTCCGCGGCGGGTCGGCGGTTTCGTCAGGCGTGCATGATCGCCTTTACATCGTGGAGATAGGTGCGGCCGATCCGGTGCACGCCGCCTTCGCCCAGGTCGACGCTCCACGCGCCGTCGCCATGATGTTTCAGCCCGACGATGCCGTCGCGGCGGATCATCTTTGACCGGTGGATACGCATGAACTGGTCGGGGTTCATCCGGGCCTCGAGCGATTTGATCGTCTGGTGGATCAGCCAGCTGCGGCCGCCGACGTGCAGTCGCATATAATCGCGCTCGGCCTCGATCAGGTCGACCTGGCCCGCATCGATCCGCAGCATTTCGCCGCGGTTCTGGACCCAGAATTCATTGATCCACTTGCTCTTTTGCGTGGGCAACCGTTCGGTCGCGCGCCATTCGCGAACGCGCGACAGCGCGCGCGCCAGCCGCTCGGGCGACACCGGCTTCAGCAGATAGTCGACCGCCGCGACGTCGAAGGCGGCAACGGCATAGCGGTCGAAGGCCGTGACGAAGACGATCGCGGGCGGATTGTCCATTCCCTCGATCGCCGCGGCGACCTCGAGCCCGTTGAGATCGGGCATCGCGATGTCGCAAAGCACCAGGTCGGGGGCGAGCGCGTCGACCATACGCAGCGCCGAGGCGCCGTCGCTGGCAGTGCCGACGAGCGAAATGCCGTCCTGTTGCCCGGCGAGAATCTGGAGGCGTTCGATCGCCAGCGGTTCGTCATCGACGATCAGGGTACGCAAGATCTGGATCATAGAGGGTCAGCAAGCCTCCCGCGCGAATGGCAGCCAGAGCGAAACGACAAAGCCGCCATTATCCGATTTACCCCATTCGCACCCGGCGACGGGGCCGTAGCGGGTCAGCAGCCGTTCGCGGACATTGCCGAGACCGAGGCCGGTGCCCGACGCGGGCACGGGCGCTTTCGGGTCGATGTCGTTTTCGATGCGCAGCACGAGCAGGCCATATTCGGCGCTGGCGGTGAGGCGGATGGCAATTTTGCCCTTGCTGGGCGACACGCCGTATTTGATCGCATTTTCGATGATCGGTTGCAGGATCAGCACCGGAACGCAGGCGTGCTTCAGCTCGTCGGGCATCGTCACCTCGACCTGGAGCCGGTCGGGGAAGCGCGCCTGTTCGATGTCGAGATAGAGCCGCTGGAGCGCGATTTCCTCGTCGAGGCTGACGAGCTGTTCGGGATCGACCGCGAGGCTCGAGCGGAGGAAGGAGGAGAGATTCATGATCATCGCCTCCGCCTCGCTTTTCGATCCCTTGAGGACGAGCGTCGACAGCGAATTGAGCGTGTTGAACAGGAAATGGGGATTGACCTGATAATGCAGCGCGCGGAGCTGCGCGGTCTGCGCCTCGAGCCGGAAATGGTTGGCGCGGCGTTCGACGGCGCGCATTTCATTGGCGTAGCCGAAGGCGACATAGAGCGCCGCCCAGACGGCGAAAAAGAAATACCAGCGGATCGAACTGTCGAGAATCAGCACCATTTCCCATGCGACGGGAAATTTCGACTGGACCTCTTCGATGATCTTTGCGGCGTCGGGACCGGGGAACCAGTAGAAGAAGACGATGAGGTTGATGCTGGCATAAAGGATGACGAGCGGCACCGCGGCGCCCATGGCGGCGGCGAGGCGCGCGCCGAAGCTTTGCGGCTGGGCGCGCTGGAGCAGCTGGTACAGCACAAAGGTGCACAATATACCCGCGATGACAACAATCCCGCGGCGGAACGCATAGGACCATTGTTCGGGCGCACCGGTGAGCATCGCGAGGCCGGTGGTGATCAGGAAATAGATCATCCACATCGCGATGATCGACCCGATCGCGACGCGCGGGTTGACCCGGGCGTCGGAGGCGCGCCAGTCGGGCGCCGCCGCCAGCATCTTCGCGCGCTGGTCGCGCAGCGCATCTTTGCGGTTTGTCATGTTCATTGATGCTGCTTTAGCGCCATAAGCCGGTCGATGGCTAGCGGGCGCCGGGCCGCCAGTCGAAGCTGCGCGCGCCTTGGTCGAAAGCGGGCCGCCAGTCAGCCGGCGGGCTGCGGCAGCGTGCGGCGCCAGTTTCCGCGCCGGTAGATGGCCCACGCCATCGCCAGCGAGGCGAGCGAGGAGAGCGGGAAGCTCCACCAGAGAATGTCGCTGCCGACCGCGGGATATCCGAAATGGTAGATGCCGAGACGGATCGGGAACATCGACAGGAACAGGATGACAAGGGGCGGCACGACCGAGCCGTTGGCGCGCAGCGTGCTGATCAGCACGATCGTCGTGCCGAAGGGCAGGAAGGTCCAGGTCGCGATCAGCTGGATATTGCGCGCGACCTCGATCGCGTTCTTGCGGATGAGTTCCCAGTCATAGGCGACGCCGAGCCCCGGCCCGTTGGGTACAGGCACGCATCCATCCTGGCCGGCAGCACTGGCCTCGTCGGAGTAGCCGCAGGTATAGACCGGCGGGACGAGGTT
>CBJKNR010000254.1:0-5830 GCA_966417555.1 uncultured Sphingopyxis sp. | reverse complement strand
GGCTACGGCCCTGCGCGCGGCGAACCGGATCCGAAATGCCGCTGATCGTCTGGATATGATGGCCGACCTCGTGCGCGACGACATAGGCCTGCGCGGCGTCGCCGGCGGCGCCGAAGCGCTGGTCGAGCTCGCGGAAGAAGGCGGTGTCGAGGTAGACGCCCTGATCGGCGGGGCAATAAAAGGGGCCCATCGCCGATTGCGCGGCGCCGCAACCCGACCGGTTCTGATCGGTGAAGAAGTTGAGCGTCGGTTTCTGGTAGCCGTCGATCAAGCCGCTCCAGACCTGATGCGTCGAGCCGAAGACGTTGCAGGCAAAGCGTTCGGCCTGGGTATCGCAGGCCACATTCGCGCCGCCGCGACTGTCTGCCATCGGGTCGCTCGTTCCGCCACCCATGCTGAACATATTGGCGCCGGGGCCGAGCACGAAGAAGGCGACCGCGCCGAGCAGCAGGATCGTGCCGCAACCCATCTTGCGGCCGAGCAACATCGGCAGGAAGCCGATCAGCAGTCCGCCGAGGCCGCCGCCTCCACCGCCGCCGCCGAAGCCGCCGCCTCCACGGCCCAGATCGCGAATATCGTCTCCGGGATCATAGTCGTCGAGGCGCATGGGGCTTCTCCAGCGATAAAGATGGTTCGGGCGCGAGTGTTACAGCAGCGCCGGGCAATTGGAAGGGGGTTCGCAGCCGACAAGCCATTGCAATGGCGCGTGCTGCGGTGCACAAATTGCGCATCGCCAACCGAGGATCGCGAGTCCATGCCCCGCCGCGCTGCCCGTGCCGCCCTTCCGCTTCCCGACCTTGTCGTGCTTGTCCTCCAGGGCGGCGGCGCGCTCGGCGCGTTTCAGGCCGGGGTTTACGAGGCGCTGATCGAGCTCGGTATCGAGCTCGACTGGGTCGCGGGCATATCGATCGGCGCGGTCAACGCGGCGATCATCGCGGGGAACGAACGCGACCAGGCGGTCGGCAAGATGCGGGAGTTCTGGGAGGGCGTGTCGTCGGCGCTTCCCTCGCTGCCGACGCCCGACAACGACTTGGCGCGCGAATGGACGCATATGGCCGCCGCGGGGCAGGTGATGGCGTTCGGGGTTCCGGGCTTCTTCGTTCCGCGCTTTCCGCCCCCCGCCTTTGCCGAGCGCCAGACGCCCGAGGCGATCAGCTTTTACGATACGAGCCCGCTGGTCGCGACGCTTGACCGGCTCGTCGACTGGGACCGGGTGAATAACGGGAAGGTCCGCCTGTCGGTCGGCGCGGTCGCGGTCGAGACGGGCAATTTCCGCTATTTCGATACGACGTGCGACACGATCGACGCGCGGCACATATTGGCGTCGGGCGCGCTGCCGCCGGGGCTGCCGCCGGTCGAGATCGACGGGACCTAGTATTGGGACGGCGGGCTCGTGTCGAACACGCCGCTCGAGCATGTCGTCGCGTCGGCGAACGACGACATGCTCGTGTTCCAGGTCGACCTGTTCCCGGCGCGCGGGCTCCGGCCGCACGACCTCGAGGAAGCCTGGTCGCGCGAGAAGGATATCCGCTATTCGAGCCGCACGCGGCGGATTTCGGACGGGCTGGTGCGGCGGCGCAAGGAGCATCGGCTGATCGACCGGATGCTGCAGAAACTGCCCGACGAGTTCGCCGGGCTGCCCGAGGTGAAGGCGGTGCGGAAGATGGTCGATTGCAAGGCGCTCAACCTCGTCCAGCTGATCCACGAGCCGCCCGCGTGGCAGACCGGCGCGCGCGATTTCGAATTTTCGCGTTCGACGATGGAGGTCAACTGGACGCTCGGCCGCGACGCGGTCGAGGCCGCGATGAAGGACGGCCATCTGCTCGCCGACAGCATCGCCGAAGGGCGCTCGGACAGTTTCGCGGTTCAATCGGGCGGGCTGAAACCGAAATCGGGTCCGGGAATTGGCTGAAAATCTCCCCCACTGAAAGGATTATAGCATGCGTCTCAAGGGAAAGACCGCCCTCGTCACCGGATCGACCTCCGGCATCGGGCTCGGCATTGCAAAGGCGTTCGCGGCCGAGGGCGCGAACATCATCATCAACGGCTTCGGCGACGCCGATGCGATCGAGGCCGAACGCAAGGGGCTGGAGGCGATCAGTGGCGGCAAGGCCGCCCATGACGGCGCCGACCTGACCAGGCCCGAGGCGATCGCGGACATGTTCAAGCGGGCGGAGAAGGATTTCGGCGGCGTCGACATCCTCGTCAACAATGCGGGGATGCAGTTCGTCGCGCCGGTCGAGGAATTTCCGGTCGAGAAATGGGACATGATCATCGCGCTCAACCTGACCGCGGCGTTCCATACGATCCGCCACGCCGTGCCGGGCATGCGCGAGAAGAAATGGGGCCGGATCATCGGCACCGCGTCGGCGCACTCGCTCGTCGCCTCGCCGTTCAAATCGGCCTATGTTACCGCGAAGCACGGGCTCGCCGGGCTGACCAAGACGGTCGCGCTCGAGGTCGCCGACGCCGGGATCACGGTCAATTGCATCAGCCCCGGCTATGTCTGGACGCCGCTCGTCGAGAACCAGATTCCCGACACGATGAAGGCGCGGGGCATGACGCGCGAACAGGTGATCAACGACGTGCTGCTCGCCGGGCAGCCGACCAAGCAGTTCGTGACGGTCGAGCAGGTCGCGGCGCTCGCGAGTTTCCTGACGCGCGACGAGGCGGCGAACATCACCGGCGCGAACCTCAGCGTCGACGGCGGCTGGACCGCGGGCTGATCCGCTCGGGCCTTGAGCAATCTCCTTTGCCCCCCTAAGGTTAACCATCGAGGGGCCGGGGAGATACGGAGAATCATGGGTCGCACCATATGGGTTTTGGCGGTGGCGCTCGGCGTCACCCTTGGCGCGTGTCGCACGATGGTGCCGCCGGTGCCGCCGTCGGCGGCCGACGCGCCGGCGGACGAGACGGGCGGCTGGCGCGCGACGGCGACCGACGCCGACAAGGAGCGGATCCGCGGCTGGTACAAAAGCTGGCAGACGGCGCTCGCCGACGCGCGCGCGAAAGGCTTTGGCGCCGACATCGACCGCGAGGGCGTGCTGCTCCAGCCGATGGCGGCGCTGCCCAATCCGCACCTGCCCGCCGGCGACTATCGCTGCCGGACGATCAAGGTCGGCACGCAGGGGCGCGGGGGCCTGTCCTATATCGCCTATGGCTGGTTCCGCTGCCGCGTCGCGCCCGAACAGGGGCTGTCGAGCCTGACGAAGATTTCGGGGTCGCAGCGTCCCGTCGGCCTGATCTTTCCCGACAATCTGAAGCGCCAGGTCTTCCTCGGCACGCTCGAGCTCGGCGACGAGAAGATGGCGGTCAGCTACGGCAACGACCGGATGCGCGACATGGCGGGGCTGGTCGAGCGGATCGGCGACAATCGCTGGCGGCTCGTGCTGCCCGCGCCGGCCTATGAATCGCTGCTCGACGTGATCGAACTGGTCCCGGCGGGCTGACGGACAGGCAGACAAACAAACAGGGGAATTATGATGCGGATCTTGTGGACTGGCGCGGCTGCGCTTGCATTGGCGATGCCTGCGGCGGCGCAGACGCTGCGCGGCGAGGTCGAGAAGCAGATGCCGTCGCTCATGGCGATCTACAAGGATCTGCACGCCAACCCCGAACTCAGCTTCATGGAAGTCCGCTCGGCCGGCATCATGGCGACGGAGGCACGCAAGCTGGGCTTCAAGGTCACCGAAAAGGTCGGCGGCACCGGCATCGTCGCGGTGATGGAAAATGGCCCCGGGCCGGTGGTGATGCTGCGCGCCGACATGGACGGGCTGCCGGTGACCGAACAGACGGGGCTTCCCGGCGCGTCGAAGGTGCGCGTCACCACCAAGGAAGGCGTCGAGACCGGCGTGATGCACGCCTGCGGTCACGATACGCATATGACGGCATGGATCGGTGTCGCGCGGCTGATGGCGGCGAGCAAGGCGAAATGGTCGGGCACGCTGGTGATGATCGGCCAGCCCGCCGAGGAACGCGGCGCGGGCGCGCGGATGATGCTCGCCGACGGCCTCTATACGCGCTTTCCGAAGCCGCAATATGCATTGGCGTTCCACGACGCGGCGCAGTTTCCCGCGGGCAAGATCGGCTATACGCCGGGCTATGCGCTCGCCAATGTCGACAGCGTCGATGTGCTTGTGAAGGGCGTTGGCGGTCATGGCGCCTATCCGCAGACGACGAAGGACCCGATCGTGCTCGCGAGCCGGATCGTCGGCGCGCTCCAGACGCTCGTGTCGCGCGAGATCAGCCCGCTCGACAGCGCGGTCGTGACCGTCGGCAGCTTCCATGCGGGCGCCAAGCATAATATCATTTCGGACGAGGCGCGGCTGCAACTGACGGTGCGCAGCTACACCGACGAGGTGCGCGAGCATCTGCTGGGCGGCATCGCGCGCATCGCGAAGGGCGAGGCGATCGCGGCGGGGGTGCCCGAGGACCGAATGCCCGTGGTGTCGGTGCAGAAGGACGAATATACGCCCGCGACCTTCAATACCGTCGATTTCACCGAGGAGATGGCGGCGTTCCTGACGACCAGTTTCGGTAGCGATCGGGTGGTCCAGATGCCGCCGGTGATGGGCGGCGAGGATTTCAGCCGTTATTCGCGCGACGAGAACAAGGATGTGAAGAGCCTGATCGTCTGGGTCGGCGGTGTGCCGCAGGCCGAATATGACGCGGCGAAGAAGGAAGGTCGGACCTTGCCGAGCCTGCACTCACCCTTCTGGGCGCCCGACGCACCCGCGGTGATCTCGACCGCGACCGAGGCGCTGACGGCGATGACGATGAAGCTGATGGCGAAGGGGTAGACGGAGACACGGAACGCCGCGGTCATTTGCGGAAGCGGACCTGCTCGTCGGATCCGGATGGGACTATTGGAGCATTCACTTACGAGTCATGGCGCCGACAATGTTTCAATGCTCGCTTCTCTCTATGCTCGATCGGGTCCCGCTTACCTTACGTTTCCCAATTAAATTGGGATGGACCTGTTCGTGAGGCTGTGGTGAGCGAAAGACATGTCTGCCAATGAACCTTCTCCCGGCTTGTCCGCATGCCTCACCGACCGGGAAATGGAAATTTTGCGCCTGTTGGTCGCCGGGCATACCGTCAAGACCATCGCAGCGCGTCTAGGCCGCTCTGAAACCTCGATTAATGAGCGTTTGCGCTCCGCCCGCCGGAAAACGGGCGTCGGTAGCAGCCGCGAACTGGCGCGGCTTCTGGACCGCCAAAAAACTTGTGACGAAAATATCGATCTTTCGAGACAGCGCTCCACCGTGAAGGGCTTGGCGCACACCGCAACCGTTGGGGTTCGTGGTTCGAAAGGAATGATCATCATGCTCATTGCAATACCCCTGGCCGCCGCCGGACTAATGTTCGCAGCCGCCCCTTCCGCCGATCCTGTCGGAACAGCCGACGCCGTTTACAGCGCGGCATCCCAGCAGCTGCCGCTGGTTGGAAGCTGGTCGCTGGACGCGTCGCTCATGCCCGAGAAAGAAAGGCCTCAACGGGTGACGATGACTTTCCGCGCATCGCAAGACGGCAAATGGACAACGCGTGTCGAAATCGTCGCGCCAGACGGCACCAGCAGGCATGCGGAATCGACCGCCGCTCTTGATGGCGTTCCCGTGCCGGTCGCCGGCAATATGGATTTCATCGACACCGTTGCCCTGCGTCAGCCGGCGCCGGACACATTGGTGATGACACTGGGAAAGGCGGGCGCGCGGGTGTCGACGCGAGTCTATACCGTCGCCAAGGATCTGAAATCCATGACCGAAACGATTGTCTGGTCCAGCGACAATCGTCAAAAACTGGAAACGACGCATTTCAATCGCATCGGCTG
>CBJKNR010000253.1:0-5832 GCA_966417555.1 uncultured Sphingopyxis sp. | reverse complement strand
TGCTTCGCTCCGCCCTACGGGCTCCGCTACGCAGGCCATTGCTTCAACCGCGCTCATGCGCAACAAAGCTGCTGGGCTCTAATCCCGGCTGGTGGAAACCAAGGGGTCACGTCATCCGCCCGCCAGACTTTATTCAGGCGGGCGTTTCTTTTTGCATCTCCCGGCATTGTTGCTCAATGGCGGATTCCCGACATTCCGCTTCTGGGCGCTAATCCCAACAAGCCGACATTGGCAGTTCTCAATTCCCCCATGCTGTTGGCGCGGTGCAATTTCCCGAAGCCGGATTTACTCCGGTTAAGAAGAATATCGTCCCTCGCGGACTTTCCGATCTGCAGTCCATCCCGGAAACTGTTCGTCTTTCCCTATCGGCAAGGTGACGTCTCGTGACCCAACGCGAAACTTCGAAAATCAACATCCTCCCCGGTTTGGGCGTGCGCACCGCCACGAATAAGGGTCGCGTGGGGGCGAGGCCGCAGCGGAGCGTTTCGGGGTCAGAACTTCATCCTGAATCCGGCATTGCCGCGCAGGCTGTTGCTATCCCCGAAATCGTCGATCGCGGTGTCCGCGGAAATCTCCGCGAAGAGGGTAAAGCGGTCGCTATTCCAGCTGTAGCTGCCGCCGAGTCCGACCTCACCCCACAGGCGTTCGTCGCGACGCGCAAGCGGCGTCCCGGAGACGCCGACGACGCTGCCGTCGAGCCATTCATGGCTGAGGTTCACGATCCCGTAGAGATGGCTGCGACGGGCGCCGCCGCTGGCGTCCCAGCTGCGCTGGTGATCGAGCGAGATACCCCAGCGGGTCTGGAGGCTGCCCGTCCTGTCGGATGAGACCTTCGCATCATTGGGATCGATGAAGGTGTCGAACCGGACATGCGAATAGATCATCTGAATCTGCGGCGTGACGCTGAGGCCGCCGCCCACAGACGCGCGCTTGCCGACCTCGAGGCTGAACGTCTCGCCCGAGCCATGATTGTTGTCGACGAGCGTGCCGACAACATCCGATTCGAGGTCACTGCGATACCAGCTGACCTGCGCCTGCGCGTCAGCATAGAAGCCGGTGCTTTCGTACCAGGTCAGCGTCGCGCCGACACCATAGCCACTCGTGTCGATCGAACCATTGCCGAAACGCGAGCGCACGCGCGCATCCGCGGTGCCATAGCGGCCGTTGATCCCGGCGATGATCGTATCATCGGCATTATCGACAAGCGCCTTGTCGAACCCGGCCTGGAGCGACCAATTGTCGACATCGAGATCGGTACCGCTGGTCGAGAAGGCGGCATCGGGACGATGGCGGGTGCTTTCGATGCGGCCCCACATGCCGACGCCGCCCTGGGTGAACCCGGACCATTGGCGATTGCCGACGCGCTGCTGCAGCGTGGGCAGGCGATTAAGGGTCTGAAGCGTGGCCGCATAGCTTTCGTAGAGCGGCACGCCCGGCTGGTAGAGCGGCCCTTGCGGGTCGTTCTGCGGATCGAGTAGCGCCGAGCGCAGATACCAGTCGCCATCGCCGGGCGTCGCGACGCCGCCCTGGAATAGCCTGTAGCCGAACGCACCCGCGATCACCGCCGGGCTACCCTCGAAGTTGTAGTCGCCATCGAGCGTGAACGTGCCCGCCGAGCTGCCGCCGGTCACATCGATGATCTTGATGCCTTCGACCGTCTGCGCGCCGAGGCCGCCGCGGTTGGTGACGCTGATCGCGGTGGTGCCCGACGTGCCGTTCGTCACGACGAGCCGGTCGGCTTGCGAGCTATCGTCGCCGAGCGCGGCTTCGATCTCGAGCGTCCCACCCGAACCCGTATAGCTGCCGCCCACGGTCAGCGTGCCGAACCCGTCGCGGCCTGGCGCGACCACACCGCTGTTGGTGAGGTTGCCGACCGTTCCAGTGCCTTCGAGGCGGGCGCCGCTGTCGACGCCGACCGCTCCGCCAAGGCTGCCCATGACCGCGAGCGTGCCCGCCGATACGGTAGTCGCCCCCGTGAAGCCCGAACTGTTACCGGTGACGAGCAGCGTGCCCGCACCCGCCTTCGTCAACGCGCCGGCACCCGAGAGCAGCCCGTCATGGCTGAAGGTCGTGCCGTCAGCGGTCACGATCGTTCCCGCCCCCATCATCACGATGTCGCGCGCGCTCCTGACGTTGGCGCTGGTTGCGAGCGTGCCGCTGTCGAGCGTGACCGCGCCGGACGCCGCGCCGAGGTTGGCGTCGCTCGCGATCTGCACCGTACCGCCGTTGATCCGCGTGCCGCCGGTATAGCTGTTGGTGCCGCCGAGGACGAGCGTTCCGGCGTCGGCCTTGACCAGCTCGGCGTCGCCCGCGAGCGCCGCATTGATCGTCGCGGTGAACCCGGCGCCAGCGGTGCTGCCGTCGCCCACCCGGATGGTCGACTGCGGACCGGTAAGGGCAATGCCGTCGCCGGTTATCGTGTAGCCGTTCGCGGCAAACTGCATGCCCGCCGCGCTCACCTGACCGAGGCCGTTATCGACCGTGACCGCACCTCCGGTTCCGCCGAACACCGCGAAGGCGCCGTCGGAATAGGCAGCGTTTACCGCACCATTGGCATCGGTCCAATTGTCGTTGCCCGTGCTGTTCTGCCAAGTGCCATTGCCGCCGTTGATGACGCCGTTGTTCTTCGGCCCCGCCGCACCGTCCCAGAAATTGAGCGTGAGGCCAGCGCTGTTGACGAGGTTGACCTGGCCCGCAATCGAGGTCTGCACCGAAACATCGCTGCCCGCGGGCAGCGTGCCGAGGCCGAGCCCGTTGTCGGTGAGCGTCCCGCCATAGTTGAACACGCGGTAGACGCCGACATCGAACGCGCCGCCGGCTGGTACCGTCACGTCGATCGTGCCGTCGAGCCTGAGGTCGCCGCCGACATTGACGAGATCGTTGAGCGCGCCGCCCGCAATATTCGCCGCGCCGAACTCCAAGACGAGTGTCGTGCCCGCACCGAGCGACAGATCGCCGCCGATGGTCAGCGTGCCCGCGCCGCCCGCGCCTGGCGTCAGCGTCGCGCCGGATGCAAGTGTCACGTCGCCGCCGATCGTACCCGTGCCGCCAAGGCTTGCGCCCGAAGCGACATTGGTGGGTCCGGTCGCGCCCGCAAAACTGCCGTTGACCAACAGCGTGCCCGCCGAGACGATCGTGCCGCCGGCATGGCTGCCGGTGCCCGACAGCACGAGCGTGCCCGCACCGCTCTTGGTCAGACCGCCGGCACCCGAGACCGCGCCGGTCAGGCTGAGCGTCGTGGCCGTATCGGTCACGAAGCTGCCGGTACCCGCCAGATCGACCGCACGAGCTGAGCTCAGGTCGGCCGTGGTATTGAGCGTACCGTCGTTGAGGCTGAGCCCTCCCGCCGCCGCGCCGAGGTTTGCATCGCTCGCGATCCGCAACGTACCGCCGTTGATCGCGGTGCCGCCGGTGTAGCTGTTGGTGCCGGTCAGGACGAGCGTCCCGGCGTCGGTCTTGACCAGCTGGGCGCTGCCAGTGATCGCGCTGGCGAGTGTCGCGGTATAGGTCGTCCCCGCCGCAGTGCCGTCGCCGACCCGGATCACCGATTGCGGTCCGGTCGGGGTCAGGTCGCCGCCGGTGACGGTATAGCCATCGACCGCGAACTGCAGACCCGAGGCGGTGACCGCGCCAAGGCCATTGTCGATCGTGACCGTGCCCGGCGCGCCGGTGAAGATGGCGAACGTGCCATCGTCGAACGGCGCATTGACCGCGCCCGACGCATCGGTCCAGTTGTCGTTGCCGGTGCCGTTCTGCCAGGTGCCATCGCCGCCATTGACGGCACCGTCGAACTTCGGTCCCGCTGCGCCATCCCAGAAGCTCAGTACCGCCCCACCGGTGTTAATCAGGTTGACCTGGTTCGTGACGGCGGTCTGGACGAACACGTCCGAACCCGCCGGCATCGTGCCGATCGCCAGACCGTTGTCGGTGAGCGTGCCGCCATAGTTGATCACGCGATAAAGGCCGATGTCGAACGCGCCGCCCGGCGTCACCGCGACGTCGATCGTGCCGTCGAGCGTGAGGTTGCCGCCGACATGGACCACGTCATTGAGCGGATTGCCCGGCGCGTTCGCGAGGCCGAAATCATAGGCCAGTGACGCCCCCGCCACGAACGACAGATTGCCGTTGACGGTAAGCGCACCCGCTCCGCCAGCACCCGGCGCCAACGCAGCACCATCCGCCACGCTGACATCGCCTCCGATGATGCCGGTGCCGCCCAGCGTCGCGCCCGAAGCGACGGCGGTGAGGCCCGTGGCCGCGCTCTGGTCGCCATTGACCAGCAACGTCCCCGCATTGACGCTGGTCGCGCCGGTGTAGCTGTTCGCGCCGGTCAGGACCGTCGTGCCGCTGCCCGCCTGCGTCAGCGTGCCGGTGCCCGAGATCAGCCCCGCGTACGTGACCGCATCGGACCGGTTGAACGCCAGCGCCGCGTTATTCACGACGTCGCCGGTGATACCGCCGGTCGTGCCGCCATTGCCGAGCTGGAGCACACCCGCGCTGATCGCCGTGCCGCCGGCATAGTTGTTGTTGGCGGTGAGAATGGTAGTGCCGGTGCCGATCTGGTTGACCGCACCATTGCCGGTGATCGCGCCCGCGAAGACCAGGCTGTCGGCGCGGTTGAACGCCAGCACGCCGTTGTTGGCGACGTTGCCGGAGATCGACCCGCTCGTCCCGCCATTGCCGAGTTGCAGCGCACCTGCCGCGATCGTCGTACCGCCGGCATAACCATTGTCGGCGGTCAGCACGATGCTGCCCGCGCCGTCCTTGGTGAGCGCGCCCGCGCCCGAGACCACTCCGTTTAGCGTCAAGGTCGTGCCGCCATCGGTCAGGAAAGAGCCCGCGCCCGCCAGATCGACCGCGCGGTTCGACGCCATGTCGGCGGTCGTGTTCAGAATGCCGCCGTCGAGGCTCAGGCCGCCCGCCGCATCGCCGAGATTGGCGTCGGACGAGACCCGCACCGTGCCGCCGTTAATTGCTGTACCGCCAGCATATGTATTGGTGCCCGCCAGAACGAGCGTGCCTGCATCGGTCTTGACCAATTGCGCGGCACCCGTGAGCTCGGCGTCGATGGTTGCCGTATAGCCGCTGCTCGCCACACTACCGTCGCCAACCTGCACGATCGCCTGCGTACCGGTCAGCGTCAGCGCGTCTCCGGTCACGACATAGCCGTCGCTCGCGAACTGCATGCCCGAAGCGAGGACGTCGGCGCCGACATTGTCGACGGCGACCGTTCCCGGCGCGGCCGAGAAAATCGCGAAGCTGTCCTGCGCATAGTCGGCATTGGGCGAGCCCGAGGCACTGGTCCAGTTGTTGGAACCGCCGCCCACGCGCCATACGCCATCGCCGCCATTGACCGTGCCGTCATTCTTGGGACCTGCATTGCCGTCCCAGAAGCTCAGCGTAAGGCCAGCGGTGTTGACCAGGTTGACCTGGCCCGCGATCGCTGTCTGCACGGAGACCGCGCTGCCGCCCGGCATCGTGCCAAGATTGAGGCCATTGTCGGTGAGCGCGCCGCCATAGTTGAACACGCGGTAGATGCCGGGACCGAAGCTGCCGGTCGCGGGCACGGTGACGTTGAGCGTACCGTCAAGCGTCAGATCGCCACCGACGTTGACAAGATCGTTGAGCGCGCCGCCCGCGACATTGGCTTCGCCAAATTGGAAGTTGAGCGCGGAGCCGGAGCTCAGCGCCAGATTGCCGCCCACCGTGAGCGTTCCAACGCCGAAGAGGGTGCCACCCGGAGCAAGGGTCGCGTCATCAGCGAGCGCAACATTGCCGCCGATGATGCCCGAACCGCTGAGCGTTGCGCCGAATACGACGCGCGTCGCGCCG
>CBJKNR010000252.1:0-5837 GCA_966417555.1 uncultured Sphingopyxis sp. | reverse complement strand
GACGTCGAGGCGGTGCGCGCCGCGCGCGACGCCGCTTTCCCGGGCGACCAGAAGCCCGCGATCGCGATCGACAACACCTTCCTCGGCCCGCTGTGGCAGAAACCGCTGGGTCAGGGCGCCGAACTCGTCGTCTACAGCCTCACCAAATATGCCGGCGGCCATTCGGACCTCGTCGCGGGCGGCGTGTCGGGCGATCAGGCGCTGATCAACGCGATCCGCCCGATGCGCAACACGATCGGCACGATCTGCGACCCGAACACCGCATGGATGTTGCTGCGCAGCCTTGAGACGCTCGAACTCAGGATGAGCCGCGCGGGCGAAAATGCGCTGAAGGTCTGCGCCTTCCTTCGCGATCACCCCAAAGTCGACGGCCTCGGCTATCTCGGCTTCATCAGCGATCCGCGCCAGAAGGATATTTTCGACCGCCACTGCACCGGCGCGGGATCGACCTTCTCGCTCTTCATCAAGGGCGGTGAGGAAGAGAGTTTCCGTTTCCTCGACGCGCTCAAGATCGCGAAGCTCGCGGTCAGCCTTGGCGGCACCGAGACGCTCGCGAGCCATCCCGCGGCGATGACGCATCTGTCGGTCCCCGACGAGCGCAAGAAGGCGCTCGGCATCACCGACAACCTCGTGCGCGTGTCGATCGGGATCGAGGATGCCGACGATCTGATCGCCGACTTCGCGCAGGCATTGGAGGCGGTTTAGAAGCGTCATTGCGAGGAGCGAAGCGACGCGGCAATCCAGAGGAAGCGTAAGCCGCTCTGGATTGCTTCGCTACGCTCGCAATGACGAGGCTGATCTTCCTACTTTCGCCGCCGCCAGTCGACGACCTGCCAGCCCATCTTCGGCGCGAGTTGCTTCAACTTGCGCGACGGCGTGGTCGCGACCGCCTCGTCGGCGAAGCGCAGCATCGGGTGGTCGGAGACATGGTCCGAATAGGCACGCACATGCGCCCGATCGCGCGTGATCTCGTTTGCGGCCAGCCAGTCGGAGATGCGCGCGAACTTCGCGTCGCCATAGCAATTGTCGCCGGCGAGACGCGCATGGATATGGTCGGCGCCCTCGGGTTCGTCGAGCCGCGTCGCAAGCACGTCGTCGATGCCGAGCCGCCGCGCGATCGCATCGACATAAAGGTGGAACGACGCCGTCGCGAGCAGCAGCCGGTATCCGGCCTCGCGGTCGGCGGCGATCTGGTCGAGCGCCGCGGGGTGCAACCCGCGCGCAACCACCCGGTCGGCATAGCTTTCGGCGAGCGGCGCGATCTCGGCGCGGCGGAAACGCTTGCCGACGAGCAGCCGCAGGTTGATCGCCTTGAGCCGCGATCGGTCGATCAGCCGCAGCGACCAAGCCGCCCCCGCGATCCCGACGAGCGGCAGCAGCAACAGCCGCCATTGCTGGCGTCGCTGCGCGACATGCATGAGGAAACCGCTGTAAGTCCCTGAACGCGTTATCGTCCGGTCCATGTCATACATGGCCACGCGATGCGCATAGTCGGGGGCCGGCGTGGCGAGCGGATCGTCCATTCCCTTCCCATAGTCGGGGGTTTCCCCACCGCCAAGGGCTGGCAAGCCAGACCATGGATTCGCTTGCCGTGATCGGGCAAATAATACAGTGTCGCCCGCACGATGGTGGCCAGAGCGGATTTCGAACATAGCGACGGTGCCCAGGGCGCCGAAGTTCGCTTCACCGGCCGCCTGACTCTTGCCCGTCTCGGCGACCTGCCCGCGCGGCTCGACGCGCTCGGCCCGATCGCAACGCTCGACCTGTCGGCGCTCGACCGGATCGACACGGTCGGCGCATGGATCGTGACGCGCACCGCCAAGGAGCATGGATCGAAAATCGTGGGTGCGAGCGCCGAGGCCGAGCGCTTGCTGGAAGCGCTCGCCAGCGACAAGAGCGAATATCGCGTCCACGGCCACCGCCGCCCGGCATGGGCGCGCATGCTCGAACAGATCGGCACCGCCAGCATCGCGATCTGGAACGAACTTCTGGGTATCATCGGCTTTTTCGGCGCGATGATCATCGCGCTCGGTATCCAGATCCGCGCGCGCCGCCGGCTGCGCTGGAACGCGGTCGTCACGCGCTTCCAGGCCGTCGGCGTCGACGCACTGCCCATCATCGGCCTGATGAGCTTCCTGATCGGGATCGTCATCGCGCAGCAGGGCGCGGTACAGCTCGAACAATTCGGGCTCGAGGTGTTCACGATCAACCTCGTCGGGCGCGCCTCGATCCGCGAACTCGGCCTGCTGATGACCGCGATCATGGTCGCCGGCCGGTCGGGTTCGGCCTTTGCCGCGCAGATCGGCACGATGAAGCTGACCGAAGAGATCGACGCGATGCGCACGATCGGCGTGTCGCCGATGGAGGCGATCGTGCTGCCGCGCGTCGCCGCATCGACGGTCACGATGCCGCTGCTCGGTTTCTATGCCAGCCTTTGCGCGATCGCCGGCGGCGGGCTCTATTGCTGGGTCGGGCTCGACATTCCGCCGCTGACTTATGTTCAGCGGTTGCGCGAAATCATCCCGATGACCGATTTCTGGATCATGCTGATCAAGGCGCCGGTGTTCGGCGTGTTGATCGGCGTCACCGGCTGTTACGAGGGCATGCAGGTACGCCAGGACGCCGAGGAAGTTGGCCAGCGCACGACGTCGGCGGTCGTCGCCGCAATCTTCCTCGTCATCGTGCTCGACGCCTTTTTCGCGGTCTTCTTCTCGTCGCTGGGGTGGAATTGATGGCGGGCGAGACCGAGACCGAGACCGAAATCCGCGAGGAGCTCGCGGCGGCCGACGCGATCCGGCCCGAAAAATTCGAGCGCGCCATCTGCATCCGCGGCCTTCGCAACCAGTTCGGCGATGCGGTGGTCCACGAGGATCTGAACCTCGACGTGCGCTCGGGGGAGATCTTGGGCGTCGTAGGCGGATCAGGCACCGGCAAGTCGGTGCTGATGCGCTCGATCATCGGACTTCAGACCCCGGCCGCGGGCGAGATCGAGGTTTATGGCAAGACGCTCGACACGATCGCCAACGAAGAGGAATCGCGCGACCTCCGCCGGCGCTGGGGCGTGATGTTCCAGGGCGGCGCGCTCTTCTCGACGCTGAGCGTTGCCGAGAATATCCAGGTGCCGCTGCGCGAATATTATCCGCGGCTCGACCAGAAGCTGCTCGACGAGATTGCAGCCTACAAGGTGCAGATGGTCGGGCTGCCGTCCGATGCCGGGCCCAAATTCCCGGCCGAGCTGTCGGGCGGCATGGTCAAGCGGGCCGGCCTCGCGCGCGCGCTCGCGCTCGATCCGGCGCTGCTCTTCCTTGACGAGCCGACTGCAGGACTCGACCCGATCGGTGCCGCCAAGTTCGACGAGTTGCTGCGCGGGCTGGCCGACACGATGGGCCTCACCGTCTTCCTCATCACGCACGATCTCGACACGCTTTATGCAACCTGCGACCGGGTTGCGGTATTGGCGGAAAAGAAGGTGATCGCGGTCGGTACGATCCCCGAATTGCTTGCCACCGAGCATCCGTGGATACAGGAATATTTCAATGGCCCCCGCGGCCGCGCCGCGGCGAACTGCAACCAGACGCAAGCGCCGCAGGATAGGAAAAGCTGATGGAAACTCGGTCGAACAATGTGCTGGTCGGCGCCTTCGTCCTCTTGTTCACAGCCGCACTCGCGGTCTTCGTTGTCTGGCTCGCCAACGACAGCGGCGGAACCAAGCGCGAATATGATATTTTCTTCAAACAATCGGTCGACGGGCTGAACAAGGGCGCGCAAGTGCAATTCTCGGGCGTCCCCGCGGGTCAGGTGCGCGAAATCGCGCTGTGGCCCGACGATCCGCAATTCGTGCGCGTGCGCATCGAGGTGAATGAAGGTGTCCCGATCCTGCAGGGCACGACCGCCGCGCTCGAGGGCGTCGGCTTTACCGGCGTATCGCAGATCTCGCTCGACGGCGCGGTCAAGGGCGCACCCGCGATCGCCGACAAGGGGCCCGCTGGCAAGCCGGTGATCCCGACACGCGTCGGCGGGCTCGGCGAATTGCTCAATACCGCACCGCAATTGCTCCAGCGCCTGTCGACGCTGAGCGAACGCCTCGCCGAGCTGGCGAACGACAAGAATCAGGAAAGCTTCGCCAACATCCTGAACAATGTCGAAGCGACGACCGCGACACTCGCGCGCAATGGCCCGGCGCTCGAACGCGCGCTCGCCGACACGCGGATCGCGGTCCAGCAGGCGGGCCAGGCCGCCGAACAGATCGGCAGTCTCGCCGCCGCAACGCAGGGCACGATCGACCGCAACGTCGACCCGGCAATGCGCAACCTGCGCGACACCCTTGCGTCGGCGAACGAGTCGATGAAAACACTCGAGGGCGCGATCGCCGATGCGCGGCCGGGCCTCAAGACCTTCAGCGAAACGACGATCCCCGAAGCCAATGCGCTGATCCGCGACCTGCGCCGCACCTCGGCCTCGCTGTCGAGCCTGACCGACAAGCTCGACCAGCAAGGTGCCGGCGCCGTTCTCGGCGGCAGCAAGCTGCCCGATTACAAGGAATGAGGATGCCCATTATGCGGACATTTCGCACCCCGCTGCTCGCCGCTATCGCGGCCGTCACGCTCTCGGGCTGCATCGGCCTCGGCGGCAAGACGCCGCCCTTCCTGCTGACACTCGATCCCGAGGCCGCGCCGCAGGCCGGGACAGCACGCACCGCCGCCGAAGCCGCGACGCTGACGATCCTGATCCCGACTGCCCCGCAAAAGCTGCGCACGACGCGCATCCCGGTCCAGCAGGACGGAGCGAGCGTGACCTATGTGAAGGATGCACAGTGGGTCGAGGCACCGCAGCGGCTGTTCCAGCGGCTCGTGTCCGAAACCGTCGCGGCGCGCACGGCGCGCGTCGTGCTCGACGAGGGGCAATATCTGACCGCGCCGGGCGAGCAGCTTGCGGGACAGCTGATGGAATTCGGCGTCGACGCGCGCTCGAACGAAGCGGTCGTCGTGTTTCAGGCGATGCTGGTGTCGGCGGGCGGCAAGACCGTCACCCAGCGCCGCTTCGAGATACGCGAGGCGATCGGCGGCAAGATCGAGGCGAAGCCCGTCGGCGAGGCGCTGACGCGCGCCGCGAACAGGGTCGCGGTCGATGTCGCCGGATGGCTCGGCGGATAGGAATCATTCCGTCCTTGCGCTGACGCATGTCGAACGGCGGGCCCCCGTCGTGCGCATGCAAGCCGCTTGCCATTGCGAGCAGGCTGGCCTAGGGGCCCGCGCACGACAGCCCTTGTCGATGCGCGCAGCCTCTTTCGGGTTTCCGGCTGCGCCCGTCCTTTCGAGCCCGCTGACTTGAAAGGACCATGCCATGGCGTGGATCATCCTCGCGATCGCCGTTTGCACCGAAATCATCTGGGCGCTGAGTCTGAAATGGGCGGCGACGATCGGTAGCTGGCAGGCTTCGATCGTCCCCATATCGCTGAGCTTCCTCAACATGGCGCTGCTCGCCTTTGCGATGCGCGGCATTTCGGCGGGCACCGCCTACGCGATCTGGACGGGGCTCGGCGCCGTGGGCGTGATCATCGGCGGCATCATCCTGTTCGACGAAAAGGTCAGCGGCATCCAGATCGGGTTCATGACGCTGATCGTCATCGGCGTCGTCGGGACAAAGCTGTTTTCGGCGAATTGAGCGAGAGCGGCCGCTGACGGCCGGGAGCGGACCTAATCTCCCCTCCCGCTTGCGGGAGGGGTCGGGGGAGGGTCTGGGAGGTTGCCGATAACCCTCCCCGCTGCGGCTAGGCAGTAAACTGCCAAGCCTCGCCGCCCCTCCCGCAAGCGGGAGGGGGTGATAGTTCTCCACCG
>CBJKNR010000251.1:0-5842 GCA_966417555.1 uncultured Sphingopyxis sp. | reverse complement strand
GGTGAAGCTCGCCCATGCCCTTGATGATCGTCTGGCCCGATTCATGGTCGGTCGACACGCGAAACGAGGGATCCTCGGCAGCCAGACGGCTCAATGCGATGCCCATCTTTTCCTGGTCGGCCTTGGTCTTCGGTTCGACCGACAGCTCGATGACCGGCTCGGGGAATTCCATCCGCTCGAGGATGATCGGCGCGTTGGCGGCGCAGAGCGTGTCCCCGGTCGTGGTTTCCTTGAGGCCGGCAAGCGCGACGATGTCGCCCGCGAACGCTTCCTCGATGTCTTCACGCGAGTTCGCGTGCATCAGGAGCATACGGCCGATCTTTTCCTTCTTGTCCTTGACCGAGTTCAGGTAGCTGCCCTTGGTCAGGGTACCCGAATAGATGCGGGCGAAGGTGAGCGAGCCGACGAACGGGTCGTTCATGATCTTGAACGCGAGCATCGACAGCGGCGCGGCATCCGACGTCGCGCGCGAGTCGGGCTGATCGGTGTCGGGGTTGATGCCCTGGACGTCCTCGATGTCGAGCGGCGACGGCAGATAGTCGACGACCGCGTCGAGCAAGGTCTGGACGCCCTTGTTCTTGAACGCCGAGCCGCAGAGCACGGGGACGAACGCCTGGTTCAGCGTGCCCTTGCGGATCAGCGCCTTCAGCGTCGCGACGTCGGGGACATTGCCCTCGAGATAGGCTTCCATCGCGTCGTCGTCCTGTTCGACGGCGAGCTCGACGAGCTTTTCGCGATATTCGGCGGCCTTGTCGGCGAGATCGGCGGGGATTTCCTCATAGAAGAATTCGGCGCCGAGGCTTTCGTCCTTCCAGATGATCGCGCGTTCGTTGACGAGGTCGACGAGGCCCTTGAAGTCCGATTCCGCACCGATGGGGAGGTACAGGACAGCCGGGGTCGCACCGAGACGATCGATGATCGTCTGGACGCAATAATAGAAATTCGCGCCGGTGCGGTCGAGCTTGTTGATGAAGCACATCCGCGGAACCTTGTACTTGTCCGCCTGGCGCCACACGGTTTCCGACTGCGGCTCCACGCCGGCAACGCCGTCAAACGCGGCGACCGCGCCGTCGAGGACGCGCAGGCTGCGCTCGACTTCGATCGTGAAGTCGACGTGTCCGGGGGTGTCGATGATGTTCAGGCGATGCTCGGGGCCCTTGCCCTCATCGGCCTTCCACAGGCAGGTGGTGGCAGCCGACGTGATCGTGATGCCGCGCTCCTGCTCCTGTTCCATCCAGTCCATCGTCGCGGCGCCGTCATGGACTTCGCCGATCTTGTAGGACTTGCCGGTGTAATAGAGAATGCGCTCGGTCGTCGTGGTCTTGCCGGCGTCGATGTGCGCCATGATACCGAAATTGCGATAGCGTTCGAGCGGATGGCTGCGTGCCATGATCTTTTCCTTGGTTTTTGGGGGAGGCCTTTGGAGCCGCCCCCGATATAGGAAGTTTTGTTGCGATTGCGAGACGCCGGAGCGTCCGCGCAATTACCAGCGGTAGTGGCTGAAAGCGCGGTTCGCTTCGGCCATGCGGTGCGTGTCTTCGCGCTTCTTGACCGCGTTGCCGCGGTTGTTCGACGCATCGAGCAGTTCGCCCGACAGACGCGCGGCCATCGTGGTTTCGCTGCGGTTGCGCGCCGCGGTGATCAGCCAGCGGATCGCGAGCGCCTGCGCGCGGTCGGGGCGGACTTCGACGGGAACCTGATAGGTCGCACCGCCGACGCGGCGGCTGCGGACTTCGATGTTCGGACGGATGTTCGCAAGCGCTTCGTGGAACACGCCGAGCGGCTCCTTCTTGGCGCGGGCTTCGACCGATTCGAGCGCACCGTAAACGATGCTTTCGGCGACGGACTTCTTCCCGTCCAGCATAACGCTGTTCATGAACTTCGACAGCACGACATCCCCGAAACGGGGATCGGGCAGGATTTCGCGGCGTTCAGGACGACGACGACGAGCCATGGGTAATTCCTTTTACAACAGCATCCGGGCGCATGGGCGCTCACGGATGATCAGATAGCCGAAAATGCGGTCCTTACTTCGGACGCTTCGCGCCGTACTTCGAACGGCTCTGCTTGCGGTCCTTCACACCCTGCGTATCGAGCACGCCGCGCAGGACGTGGTAGCGCACGCCGGGAAGATCGCGCACACGGCCGCCACGGATCAGCACGACGCTGTGCTCCTGGAGGTTGTGACCTTCGCCGGGGATGTAGGTGATGACTTCGCGGCTGTTGGTCAGGCGGACCTTCGCAACCTTGCGGAGCGCCGAGTTCGGCTTTTTCGGGGTCGTCGTATAGACACGGGTGCAAACGCCGCGCTTCTGCGGGTTTGCGTCCATCGCCGGGACCTTGGACTTCACCTTCTGGGGAGTCCGGCCCTTGCGGACCAGCTGGTTGATCGTGGGCATGAATGCTTCACCTTTAAATGTCCGCCCATCAAAGCGAACGGTTACTGTACCGCGGTGGATGAAGCTCCGGCCGATGACTCACCAAAAATGGCGGAAAACGGCCGACCTGATAACAGCAAAAGACCCCGGCAGATCGAACTGATCTTCCGGAGGCTTCATCCGCGCCAGCAATGTTCAAGCGCTGTTGCAACTGAAAGAGGCAGCAAACCGCCCTTTTCGGTCGAGCGCGCCCCTAGACCCGATTCCCCCCAGGGTCAAGAGGGGCGGGAAGAGGCAAGCAATATTGTTGCGCCGGGCCGGGCGGGCTATCGGGAGCCATGCCCGCTGTCCGCCACGCCAGCTTCGCTCCACACGTCGCGCCCGACACGCGGCTGCTGATATTGGGGAGCCTGCCGGGTGTCCGCTCGCTCGCCGTGCGGCAATATTATGCGCATCCGACGAACCAGTTCTGGCGGCTGCTCGGCGCGGTGATCGAACGACCGCTCGCGGACATGCCCTATGAAGAGAGGCTGGTCGCGCTTTGTGACGCGAAGGTCGGGCTGTGGGACGTGATCCGCAGCGCCGAGCGGCACACTAGCAGCGACTCGCTGATCCGCGAAGCCGAAGCGCACGACCTCGCGGCACTGATCGCCGATCTTTCTGATTTGCGCATGATCGCCTTCAACGGCGGCAAGGCCGCGGCGATCGGACGAAAACAGCTGCTGCCGCTCAATGGCATCGCGCTCGTCGACCTGCCGTCAAGCAGCGCCGCACACACGACTGGCTTCGACGCGAAGCTCGGCCGCTGGCTGAAGCTGCGCGCGGCACTCTAACTGTTCGTCATTGCGAGCGCAGCGAAGCAATCTCCAGCCGCCGGCTTCACACATAACCGATAGCTGGAGATTGCCGCGTCGCCTTAGGCTCCTCGCAATGACGCGATGGGTCAGTCGACCACCTCACCACGCGCCATCACGAAATCGACCTTCTTGAGCAGACGCACGTCGGCGACGGGGTCGCCCGCGACCGCAATGATGTCGGCGCTCTTGCCCGGGGCGATCGTGCCGATTTCGTTCGAGAGGCCGAGCAGGTCGGCGGCGTTGACCGTCGCGGCCTTCAAGGCCTCGACCGGAGTCATGCCGTGCTGGACCATCAGCTCGAACTCGTCGCCGTTGCGGCCGTGCTTCGAGACGCCGGCGTCGGTACCAAAGGCGATGCGCACGCCCCTGGGCACGAGCTGTTCGAGGCTCTTGCCCGTGATCGAGATGCGCCACTGGATCTTCGCGAGCACATCGGGTTCATAGGCGTTGGCGTTGGCCGCGAGGCGTTCCTTGTAACCATTCACCGTCGAAAGCGTCGGGACATACCAGGTCTTCGATTTCGCCCAAGCGGCGATCGTCGCGTCGTCGAGGATCGTGCCATGTTCGATCGAATCGGCACCGGCCTCGATCGCAAGGCGGATGCCGTCGGCACCATGCGCGTGGACCGCGACCTTCTTGCCGAAGAGATGCGCGGTGTCGACGATCGCCTTCGCCTCATCGTCGAACATCTGCTTGCCGAGTCCGGCCCCGATGCGGCTGTTCACGCCGCCGGTCGACGCGAATTTGATCACCTCGGCACCGCGGCCGATCTGGAGCCGCACCGCGCGGCGGCAATCGTCGGCGCCGTTGCAGATATTGCCCGCGCCCGCAAAGAAGGGACGGAGTTCGTCGCGATAGCCGAGCGAGCCGTCCATATGCCCAGCGCTGCCCGAAATGCTGTTGCCCGCATCGACGATGCGCGGCCCCTGCACCTTGCCCGCGAGGATCGCATCGCGCAGTGCCAGCGTCGCCCCGTCGCCGTCGCCGAGATTGCGGACGGTGGTGAAACCGGCGCGGAGCGTCTTCATCCCGTTGACCTCGGCATTGAAGGCCTGCGCCGCGGGGCTAAGCGTGACTTCCTCGAGCTGTCCCGCGATGCCGCCGGCGTCGCTCGTCAGATGGACATGGCTGTCTATCAGGCCGGGAAGGACATATTTGTCCTTGAGGTCGATCAGCATCGCGCCCGGATCGGCGGGCTGGAAACCGTCAGCGACCGAAAGGATCTTGCCGCCCTCGACAATAATCGTCGAGGCGCCGCGCACGGGCTTACCGGGTTCGGCGAGCAGCTGACCGGCGTGAATGACGGTGCGCGCGGGTGCCTGAGCGGCGAGCGGCATCGCGAGCGCCGCACCGACGAGCGCGAGCGGAAGAATATGAATCGGCTTCATTTCTGCATCCCCTGTTTTTGAATTGGGGAGCGTTAAAGCCGATCAGAAGCCCAGCGTAAAGCGGAGCGCCGCGCCCTTGTCGTCGGGCATCGCGGCGATGTGGCCCGGGTCCTTCCGCCACCAGCTATTGGCGACCAGATCGCCGCCGAGGAGCGACAGCGCATAGCTCGCCTCGACGACCAGCTCGCGGCCGGTCGGCGCCAGATTATAGGTGCGGCGCCCGAACTTGGCGGAGCCCGTCGCATAATCATAGGCGACCGGAAGGTTCAGATCGATGCCGCCGCGCGCGACACGCAATGGCTGTGCGAAACGGAGCGCAGCATGGTCGCCGGAGCGGAAGAGGTTCGCCTTCGCAACGTCGAAGGAGAAGGCGCTCGACCGGAGCGATCCGTCGGCGACAAGCCCGTCCCTGTCGGGCCTTGTCCACATCTGCCGCCACGCGCCCGACAGGCTCCAGCCGCGTCCAACCTCGACGCCGAAACTCGCATCGCCGAGGAGGCTGGTCGCGCCGCCGGCTCCGAAGACGGGTCCGAGGCGCGCGCCGAGGAGGCTGTCCGATTCGCGGAGCCAGCTGGCGCCGAGCACGGCGCGAACGGGACCGAAGCGGCCGTCCCACGCGGCGCCGAGGCGCTGGTAGCGGCTGTCGTGGCCCGACCGGTAGCGGAGGAGGGGATCGTCCTGCCAGCGCGAGCCCGATACCCAGCCTTTTTCCAATATGACATTAACATGTTGATTATAAAAGGCATTGTGGCGAATTATCGCGCCGGCTCCGGGGTTGGCGGCAAAGCCCAGCCCCTCGTGCGCGGCGTCGGCGATGAGCATCGCGTGGCCGTTTTCGCCGCGCTCGCCCGCGAGCAGCCCGCCGGTTCCGCGCCCTGCAGCGAACCCGATCCGCGTCTTCGCATCGAGGCGCGTCATCAGCGAGGCGGCGAGGGTGCGCGCGCGCTGCGCATCGTGGAAGGAGAGGCCCGCGAGCGCATCGGTGCCGCCGGTACCGGGCGCGGTGACGAGCGAGAGGGCGAGCGACTGGTTGGCGGCGCTTTGCTGGCGGACGAGCCCGCCGATCGCCCCCGACAGCTTGAAGTCGGGGCGGCGCGCACCGAGCGATCCGCCGAAATCGACGTTGAAGGCGCGGCCGAAGCCGTCGGTGACGAGCCCCATCGTCCGCAGCCGCGCCAGGTTCTCCTCCCGCGACAGCCACTGCCCGTCGACCAGCACG
>CBJKNR010000250.1:0-5876 GCA_966417555.1 uncultured Sphingopyxis sp. | reverse complement strand
GGGCTTGCCACCGGGCTGCATGACGTCGGCCAGGGTCGACTTCACGACCTTGATCTTCACGCCCTGCGCGATTTCGACATCGACGAAATCATCGTCGACGCGCGTCACCTTGCCGACGATGCCGCCGCCGGTCACCACCTGATCGCGCGGCTTCACCGCCGCAACCTTGGCGCGATGCTCCTTGGCGCGCACCTGCTGCGGGCGGATCAGGAAGAACCAGAACACCGCGAAGATCAGGATATAGGGCACCAGCATCAGGAAACCGGCAGCCCCGCCGCCCGATCCGGCCGCCTGGGTCAGAAGCAATTGCGTCGACATGAATGAAAGACTTTCCGTTACAGGCAGCGCCCGATCCCCTCCGGAACGAGCGCGCAAATATGGCGCGGCGCCTATCACGCAGGGGCTTGGCGCGCAACCGGTCGTGCGCACCCATCCCCCTTGGCAAGCGCGCCCGAAATGGGAAGGATACGCGCCATATCAACCCTGCACGACCGATTGGGCCGATAACCGGCCATCGCCGCCCTTCGACTTCGCTCAGGAGAGCCTTGCATCGCCCGCCAAGGCGCGCTAGGGGCCTCGCCTGCCCAATCGGGCCGGTCGGGACGTAGCGCAGCCTGGTAGCGCATCACACTGGGGGTGTGGGGGTCGGAGGTTCGAATCCTCTCGTCCCGACCAATTTACCTGACAAGTTGACAGCTTGCTGGCAGCATGGCTTTCGCGACGGCGATGCAGGCAGGCCTATTGATCGTCGGCGCGACTTTCTTCGCCGAGGCGATCCGGATCGCAGCCGCTTTAGCATTGCTATGCAGCGCTGGCCAAGCCAGGGCTGTCCGCCTACGAGCGCCCGCATGGAATTTGCTCCCGAAATCTTCGCCTTCCTGATCGCCGTCGCCTTTCTCGCGGGAGCGGTCGACGCGATGGCTGGCGGCGGCGGTCTCCTCACCATTCCCGCGTTGATGGCGGCCGGAGTCCCGCCCGTGTCGGCGCTCGCGACCAACAAGCTGCAAAGCACGATCGGCACTGCGTCGGCCTTCGCGACCTTCTGGCGCGCGGGGCACGTCGACCTCCGCCGCTTCGCCTGGCCCGCGGCCGGCGCCTTCGCCGGCTCGGTGTTCGGCGCGACGACGGTACAATATGTCGGCTCGGACTTTCTCGCCGCCTTCGTTCCCGTCCTTCTGATCGCGATGGGCCTTTATTTCCTGCTCGCGCCACCGATGAGCAGCGTCGACCGCCATGCGCGCACCGGGCCACTCGGCCTCACCCTCATTGTTGCCGCGCTCGGCTTCTACGACGGGTTCTTCGGGCCGGGCACCGGCTCGTTCCTGACGCTGACGCTCGTCGCGCTCGGCGGACTCGGGCTGGTGCGCGCGATCGGCAACACGAAATTCCTCAATTTCGCGACCAATATCGCGGGCCTGCTGGCGATGATCGTCGGCGGTCACGTCCTCTGGCTGCTCGGCCTGTCGATGGCCGCCGCCAATGTCGCGGGCAATCAGCTCGGCGCACGGCTCGCGATCCGTTTCGGCGGCCGCGGGGTGCGGCCGCTCCTCGTCGTCATGTCCTTTGCACTGACCGCAAAGCTGCTCGCCGACCCCGCCAATCCACTCTGGACGCTATTTTAGGGTTGGCTTTCGGCCGGCGGCGGCGGTTCGGCGCGGGCCTTGCGCGTCGCATCGAGCTCGGCCTTGTCGATCGCGCCGTCGCCGTTCGCATCGACGCGTTTCATAAAAGCATCGATCTTTTCCGGGCTCTTCAGCGTCGCATCGCCGCGTCGTTCGGCGCGCACCTCCATCATCTTCGTGACTTCGGCCTTGTCGAGCTTGCCGTCACCGTTGGCATCCATCCGCTCGAACATCCGCCCCCCGCCCTGCGGCGTCTGCGCGGCGACAAGCGTCGGCAGTACCAACCCGAACGCGGCGGCAATCAAAATAGCTGTCTTCACGTCATGTCCTCCCGAAAGGTGCGGCGTATCCGCCGGAACGCCCCGCCGCGGGAATGGCGCCGCGATGTCGCAAAATTGTCCCAGCCTCGCTCGGCTCGTCACGGTTTCAGCACAACCTTCCCCACCACCTCGCGTCTCTCGAGCATCGCAAAGCCCTCGCGCCACTCCGCGAGGTCGAGCGAGGCATGGACGTGCGGGCGAATTCTTCCCGCCACTGCCAGCGCGTCGATCGCCGCGACATTTTCGGCGCCGCGCCCAGGAAAGCGGCGCCCATATTCGCCGGCGCGGACGCCAACGACCGAAAAGCCCTTGATCAGCGGCATGTTCACCGACACCTCGGGGATGCGACCCGACGCAAAGCCGACCACCAGCAGGCGCCCGCCAAAGGCAATGCAGCGCGTCGATTCGTCGAATATGTCGCCGCCGACGGGGTCGAAAATCACATCGGCGCCCGCCCCTCCGGTCAAAGCCTTCACTTCGTCCCGAAAACCCGGATCGGCCGAGATCACCGCCTCGGGTGCATGGAGTCCGGTGATCGCAGCGCGCTTTTCCGCGCTGCTCGCCGCCGCGATCACCCGCGCGCCCAGCGCCCGCGCCAGATCGACCGTCGCCAGCCCGACGCCGCCCGATGCCCCGTGCACCAGCACGCTCTCGCCGGGTTCAAGCCGCGCACACCGGACCAGGGCGACATAGGCGGTCAGATAGGCAACCGGATAGGCAGCGGCCTCGTCCCAGCCCAGCGCCTCGGGTTTCCGGCGCAGCACGCTCGCCGGAACGACGGCATATTCGGCCATCGCGCCAAAACGATTGCCGCCGACGACGGCATCGCCGACCATCCAGCCGTCCACCCCCTCGCCGACCGCGTCGACCTCTCCCGCAAATTCGAGTCCTGAAACGAAGGGCAGGTCGGGCTTCAGCTGATAGCCGCCGCCCGTCATCAACAGGTCCGGAAAATTCACCGCGGCGGCGCGCACCCGCACGCGCACCTCGCCGGGGCCGGGCATCGGCATCGGCCGCTCGGCCAGCGCGGCGCCCGCATGATCGGGAAGCAATTCGCGCACCTGAAGTGCCCGCATGGCGAAAATCCTTTCCTACAATATTCCAATATGGTTCGTTTCTACATCACAACCAACCAGAAGGAGCGAATCATGCCAAGACCCGACCCATCGACCTGCGCAGCCGACGCGTTGATCGACGCCGTCATCGACCGCGAAGGGCGATATGTAAACCATCCCGCCGACCGCGGCGGCCCCACCTGCTGGGGAATTACCGAGGCCGTCGCCCGCGCGCAGGGTTACGGCGGCGCAATGCGCGACCTGCCGCGTGCCGAAGCCGCCTCGATCTACCGCCGCCTCTATTGGCTACGCCCCGGTTTCGACAAGGTCGCGCTGCGCGCGCCGAAAATCGCCGCCGAACTGTTCGACACGGGCGTCAACATGGGCACCGGCACCGCCGCGGGTTTTCTCCAGCGCGCGCTCAACGCGCTCAACCGCGCCGCGCGCGACTATCCCGATGTCGCGGTCGACCGCGAGATCGGTCCGCGCACGCTGTCGGCGCTCGACGGCTTTTTGAAGGCGCGCGGCAAGGGCGGCGAGACTGTCCTCCTCCGCGCGATGGAGGCGTTGCAGGGCGAACGCTACATCGCGCTCGCCGAACGCCGCCCGAGTCAGGAGGCCTTTCTCTATGGCTGGCTCGCCAATCGCATTGGTTTGGACGGCGCCTGAAGACTCGCCGCGAGACTGAACTTTACTGAACTTTGACGATACAGGAGCATCGAGATGAGCATCATCGAAGGCCTGATCGGCCCCATCGCCAAGCTGATCGACAAGATCATTCCCGACCCCGAGGCGCGCGACCGTGCCAAGCTCGAACTGATCAAACTCGAGGGCAGCCAGGAAATGGAGGCGATTCGCACGCGGATGACCGCGATCGTCGCCGAGGCGAACAGCGCCGACCCCTGGACCAGCCGCGCGCGGCCGAGCTTTCTCTACGTCATGTACGCGCTCTTGCTCTGGGCGATCCCGATGGGCCTGATCGCCGCCGCGCGGCCCGACATGGCAAAGGGCATCGCCGAGGGAATGAACGCCTATCTCGCGGGCATCCCCGAACCGCTCTACGCGCTCTTCGGCACGGGCTATCTGGGTTACACCGCGGCCAGGGCGTGGGGGAAAGCGAAGGGGGTTGAGAGTTGATCACATCGCCAGAATAAAAAGCTGTGTGCACCCGCGAAGGCGGGTGCCCATCTCCAGTCGGCGCTATTCTGAATCGGCGGGAGATGGGTCCCCGCCTTCGCGGGGAGACACGGCCTATTTTTCAAGGCACTCCACCACCGCCGCCAAATTCGCCAGCGAGCTATTCAGTCCCTCGAGATGATCCTTCGCCGAAATCCCCGGCGGCACATGATGCGCGTCGATCGTCACCAGCGTGCCGCCGCCCTTGCGCGACAAATACCAGTGCATCGCCATCGTCCCCGAAAAACGCGGATCGTCGGACTCGAACTCGACCTCCCAGACGATCAGCCGCCCGTCGTCGAGCAGCGGAATATGCACCTCGACGACATCGCTGTCGTCGTCGCTCTTGGTCTCAACATCGGGGTCGTCGAACGTCAGCCGCAGCCTGAAGCCGCCGCCGGCACGCAGGTCGCAATGCTCGAACTCGCCAGTCGCACCCTCGGGCGGCAACCAGCGCGCCAGCTTGTCGGCGCTGGTGAAGGCCGCGAACACATCGACCAGCGGCGCCGCGATCAGCCTTTCGGCATGATCGGTGCGCCGAGTCTTCTTCGTCGGTTTCAAACTACCAGCTTCAGGCGAGCGCGGCTTTGACCGCCGCGACGGCATCGTTCGCTGCGCCGCCGTCGGGACCGCCGCCCTGCGCCATGTCGGGCCGCCCGCCGCCGCCCTGCCCGCCGAGCGCCGCGACCGCCGCCTTGACCAGATCGACCGCGCTGTGGCTGCCCGTCTTGTCGTCGGTCACGCCGACCGCGACCGAAGCCCGCCCGTCGTTGACCGCAACGAGCATCGCAACGCCGCTGCCGACCTGCTTCTTGAGGCCGTCGACCGTGCCGCGCAATTCCTTGGGGTCGAGCCCGTCGACCACCTGCGCAAGGAACGCCACGTCGCCGACCTGCTCGACCGCCGGGCCCGTCGCGGCGCCGCCGCCACCCATCGCAAGCGCATTCCTGGCGTCGGCCAGTTCGCGCTCGGCCTTCCTGAGCTGCTCCGCCAGCGCGGTGACGCGCGCCGGCACATCGTCAGGCGAGGTCTTGAGCGCCGCCGCCGCCGCCTTCAGCGCCTCGTCGCGGCCGTTCAGCCAGACGCGAGCCGCCTCGCCGGTCAGCGCCTCGATACGCCGCACGCCCGAAGAAACGGCACTTTCGCTGACGATCTTGAACAGCGCGATGTCGCCCAAGGCACGAACGTGCGTCCCGCCGCAAAGCTCGACCGAATAATGATGATCGTCCACCGCCCCCATGCTGAGCACGCGAACCTCGTCGCCATATTTCTCGCCGAACAGCGCCAGAGCGCCCGCCGCGACGGCATCGTCGGGCGTCATCAGTCGCGTCGACACGGCTTCGTTGCCACGAATCTGCGCGTTCACGTCGGCTTCGATCTGCGCGATCTCCTCGCCGGTCAGCGCCTTCGGGTGCGAGAAGTCGAAGCGAAAGCGATCCTCGGCAACCAGACTGCCCTTCTGCGTCACATGCCCGCCAAGCCGGTTGCGGA
This sequence comes from uncultured Sphingopyxis sp., assembly GCA_966417555.1. GTDB lineage: Bacteria > Pseudomonadota > Alphaproteobacteria > Sphingomonadales > Sphingomonadaceae > Sphingopyxis. The sequence goes on along the minus strand of CBJKNR010000250.1, from coordinate 212 downwards.
GCGCCGCATGCAGCAGGTGTGTCGCACTGTGATTGGCGCGGATGCGGTCGCGGCGTTCGGCGTCAACGGTGAGCTGCACCGTATCGCCGACCTTCAGCGTGCCGGCCTCGAGCTTCGCCTGGTGCGTGTGCAGGCGGCCGAGCGGCTTGCCGGTGTCGCTGACGAACGCCTTCGCGCCCTCCAGCGTCGCGATCGTCCCCGCATCGCCCATC
>CBJKNR010000249.1:0-5894 GCA_966417555.1 uncultured Sphingopyxis sp. | reverse complement strand
AGACCGGCCGCGGCGTCGTGCAGGCGGTAACGGTCGAGGTCGGCGACCGCGTCGAGACGCTTCCCGCGGCCAGCTTCGCCGGCTCGGGCGATGTGCTCGTCACGGGAATGACGAAGGGCCAACTCAAGCAGGCGGCCGAAGATCAGGAAGCCGAATAGGCGAAATGGGGTGGTCGCCGCTCCGGCGGCCATGACTGGACGGGCCGCATTTGCGGCCCGTCCTTTTCGCCTGTTGCAAAAGGCTTCCGGGGGGCGGGGCCTTTCGGCCGCTCCGCCCCCCGTCTGCTTCTTCGGGGGCAAGTGGGGTTTTCCCGGGTGGGGGCAGGGGACATCAGGGACCAGACTGATGCCCCCCACCGCTCCATTGAGCGGAACACTCGGGAACATCTGATACCATACAATTGCCGTGCCAGTTCGCGGCATTCGCCGATTCCGGCGCGAGGCGCTGGTTAGCGATTTCTTACCGCGTCACGCGCTTGTCAAAAATCCCGACACTTTTGCGTTCAGTTTCGTTCAGCAAGCGTTCAGCCCATTGACTACATTTGTAGTCGTGTCAGATCGACGAGTGCCAATGGGAGGGGTCCGCATGGCAGAACGAGCAAGCGAGTCGGAGATGCAGGTGCTGTCGGCGCTGTGGGACGAAGCCCCGCAGACGGCGGCCGACCTGACCTCGCGCATCGGCAAGATCAACGGCTGGACGCAGGCGACGGTGAAGACCCTGCTCGCACGGCTGGTCCAGAAGGGCGCCGTCACGGCGGAGGCCGACGGCCGCCGCTATCTCTACAGCCCCGCGATCGAGCGCGCCGAGGCCGTCGGCGAGGAATCGCAGCGCTTCGTCGACCGGCTGTTCGGCGGCCGCGTCAGCCCGCTGATCGCGCATCTTGCCGATCGGGAAGCGCTGACCGACGCTGATATTGCCGAGATCGAGGCGCTTCTGAAGAAGCTCAAGTCATGAGCGCCGCGGTGCTGCTCCAGGCATGGGCCGATACGCTCGTCACGACGGGCCTCCTCGTCCTCCTGATCCTGATCGTCCGCAAGCCCTTTGCGCGCCACTTCGGCCCGCGGCTGACCTATGCGCTGTGGGCGGTGCCCGCGCTGCGCCTCATACTGCCGCCGCTGCCCTTTGCCGAACCAACGGTGATCACGCCCGAGACTTCGGCTCCGATCATGATCGAGGTGCCCGTCGGCCTGCCCGTCGCGGCGCCGGCCCCCGCCGCCGAGCCGCTGTGGTCGCTCGCCGACCTGATCCCGCTCGTCTTTGCGCTCTGGGCGGCGGGGATGGTCGCCGTACTCGTCACCGCGATGGTGTCGCATGCACGCTTTCGGCGCGCGGTGCTGGGCGAGGCGGTCGAGCTTGAGCCGATCGGCAATATCCGGCTGGTGATGTCCGATGCGGTCGACGGCCCGGTCGCCTTCGGCCTGTGGGCGCGTTATGTCGCGGTGCCCCACGATTTCTTCGCGCGCTATGTCGCCGAGGAGCGCGCGCTCGCGATCGATCACGAACTGTCGCACCATCGTCATGGGGATTTGTGGGCGAACAGCGTCGCGCTGGTGCTGCTCGCCGCGCAATGGTTCAATCCCTTCGCCTGGCGCGCGATCCGCGCCTTTCGTTTCGACCAGGAAGCCGCGTGCGACGCGCGCGTGCTGACGATGGCCGATTGCGAAGAACGTGGCGAACGCACCGCGCGCTATGCGACGGCGATCGTCAAGGCGGCGGTCGGACCGCGCCTGTCGCTCGCCGCGCCGATGGCGGTCCACGATAATCTGCAGGAGAGGCTGACGATGTTGACGAGGGAGGATATTTCGAAGAAGCGCGGCCTTGTCGGCAGGCTGCTGATCGGCAGCGCGACGCTGGCCGTGCTCGGCGCGACCGCGACGCTCGTCCCCGCGGGAATCGTCGTGGCGAAAGCCCAGACGTCCGAAATTCCCGCGCCGCCCGCTCCCCCCGAAGCGCCGCTGCCGCCCGAGGCCCCCGCGGCGCCGGACGCACCCGGGGTGATGGTCTTCACCGAGCACCACGACGACAGCACGAGCGACGACGGCAAGAAAAAGCGCGAAGTGCACCGCATCGTCATCCGCGGCGACGGGGAAGGCGAAGGCAAGGCGCCGGCCGTGATGTTCGCTCCCGCCGACGGCAAGGACAGGGTGCGCCGCTTCGAAATCCGCACCCCCGGCAGCCTGTCACGCGACGATGTTCTCGCGACGCTGAAGGAACAGGGCATCACCGGCAAGCAGGCCGACGCGATCGCCGACAAACTCGAGGCAAAGCGCAAGGAGCACATTCGCACCGTCATGGCGCCGATGCCCCCGATGCCGCCCATCCCCCCGATTCCAAACAACGCCTGGTCGATGCATGGCAAGACGTTCGCTCTCGGCAAATGCGCCGACGGCAAGGCGGCGCCGATCGTCGATCGCGACGAGAGCGACGGCAAGAAGCGCAGCCACGTCTATATGTTCGCCTGCGGCGACACCCCCGAGGCCAAGGCGGCGCGGCTATCGGCGCTCAGGAAGGCGCGCGAGGCCTTTGCCGAAGGCGAACGCGCGCGGCATCTGTCCGAAGCGATGCGCGCCAAGGTCGCCGCGGACCTCGAAAGGGCAATCGCCGAGATGGAGAAATCGGGCCACTGAGCCCGGCCAGCTTCGACGCCGGTCTTTACTCCCCGGTGGGGCCGGCGGCAGGGGCGGGGAAGGGAGCGGCCCATGTCGCTCCCTTTTTCGCGCCGCTTCCTTTTTCGTACCCCTCATTTTTAACCGGTACGTCTTTTCCTTCGCGGTCCGCGATGCCACATGAAGGGCATGAGCGAAGAAAAGCCCTGGCCCGACACGATCCACGCCGGCGAGTGCGAGCAGCATGAGCCGCTGGTGCGCCGCGTGCTCGCGCCCAACCCCTCGCCCTATACCTTCACCGGCACCCAGACGTGGATCGTCGGCTCGGGCAGCGACGTCGCGGTGATCGACCCCGGCCCGACCGGATCGGGGCTGAGCATCGGCGACCCCGCGGACATCAACGGCACGGGACATGTCGATGCAATCCTGCGCGCCGTCGAGGGCCAGCGCGTCGCCGCGATCCTTTGCACGCACACGCATCGCGACCATAGTCCCGCCGCGGCGCCGCTGAAGGAAGCGACGGGCGCGCCGATCGTCGGCTGTGCACCGCTGGCGCTCAGCGACGACGGGCCGCGCGCCGATTCGGCCTTTGACCCCGATTATGCGCCCGACCGTGTCCTTGCGGACGGTGATCGCATTGCGGGCGACGGCTGGACGCTGGAAGCCGTCGCGACGCCGGGTCACACGTCGAACCATCTCTGCTTCGGCCTCGTCGAGACGGGCGCGCTGTTCACCGGCGACCATGTCATGGCCTGGTCGACGAGCGTCGTCAGCCCGCCCGACGGCGACATGGCGGCCTATATGGCGAGCCTGTCGAAACTCTATGAGCGGGGCGACCGCGTCTATTATCCGGCGCACGGCCCCGCGGTGACCAAGCCGCGGCAGCTGGTGCGCGGAATGCTCGGCCACCGCAAGCAGCGCGAGCGCCAGATTTTGCGCGAGCTCGAAAAAGGGACGGCTGTGATCCCGGACATGGTGAAGCATATGTACAAGGGCCTGGACCCCAGGCTGACCGGCGCCGCCGGTCGCTCGGTGCTCGCGCACCTGCTCGACCTCAAGGCGCGTGGCGTCGTCCGCGTGCACGACGAAGAATGGGAACTCGCCTGACATGATCTGGACGTTTTTGTTCGCCGTCGCCGCGCCCGCGGCGCCCGTTGCCACGCCCGAATCTACCGCGGACCGCGTCGTATCGCTGGTGAAAGGCGACGGCGAGGCGCAGTGTCTGCCCGACAGGAGCCTGTGCCTCGAACTGTCGGGAGGCGGCGACGAAGCCACGCGCGACCTGCTCGTCTCTTCGCCCGCCTCGGGCGACGCGGCGAAAACTTCTGTCGCATTGCCGCAGGGGCTGGACGCGCAATCGCTCAGCCTGTGGCCGAAGCTGGTTCCGGTCGAGCGCTTGGGCGAAAACGGCACGCGGCTTTCGTCCGAATATCTCGTCGGCGTAATTGCGGAGGAGCGCGCGATGTATTCGGGCGGCGGCGGCTCGGGCGGGCGGCTGCATCTGCTGCAGCTTGGCATGGGACCGCACGCGACCGGACTCCGCGAGGTCTTCGATGTCGTGTGGGACAGCTCGCTATTGATCCGCGCCTGCTTTTCGGAACAGGACATGAAGGACCGCCTCGGTGCCTGCCACGACGAATATAGTTTCAAGGCCACGCTGGCCGGTGCGCCGAACGACGGCGGCGAATTGCCTGCGCTGACCTATCGCAGCTTCGCGACCGCCTATCCGCAAACCTCGCGCCGTACCGAGGATAACAGCGGTTACAAGCTCAAGAAGAGTGACCTCGCCCAGTGGAGCGATCCCGAATGCAGCTATACGCGCACGCTCCATTACAACCCGGCGACGTCGCGTTACGAAATGGATCGTGCGGCGCCCGATTGTTCAGTGTATACAACCCCATGACTTCTTCCTCCGCCCCCCGCATCGCTTCGCGTCTCATCCTGCTCGCCGCCGCGGCGCTGCTGCTCGTCGCTGTCTGGTGGGCGGTCGCCGCTTGGCAGGGCTGGCAAAAGGGCCATGATCCCGAGACCGTCGTGGCGGCTAGCCTGCAGGGGTTGCAGGAACAGAATGTCCTCGTCCCCTTCACCGCGCGCTATGTCGCGGTGGTGACCTCGACGCAGAACCGGCTGGGGCTCAGCGCGAAGAAGACGCTGATCATGCCCGGCACGGTTCGCTACGAACTCGATCTCGGCAAATTGAAGCAGTCCGATCTCGATTGGGACGGCGCGGCCAATGCGCTTACCGTCACGCTGCCGCCGCTGCGGCTCGCGGGGCCCGAGATCGATATCGATGCGATCAGCGAATATCGCGACGGCGAAATCCTGCTGACGCTGACCGACGCCGAACAGACGCTCGACGCCGCGAACCGCAAGGCGGCGCAGGAAGAGCTGATCAAGCAGGCGAGGGGCGCGACGCCGATGCGGCTCGCGCAGGGCGCGGCGCGGACCGCGGTCGAGCAGAGCTTTGCCATGCCGCTGAAGGCCGCGGGGATCGACGCCAGGGTCACGGCGCGCTTCGCCGGCGCGCCGGCTGGGTAAAAGCCGGCTTTTCGCGCTTTCGCGGCTTTGCTATCCTCGCACCCGGGTCGGGATGGGGGAACGGGCATGGCCAGTACCGCGGGGGGCGCCGCGCGCGCCGAACTTTTCTGGCATCGGATGGCGATCGGCCTCGCGATCTTCATCGTCTTCGGTTTTCTGCAATTCGCGCTGCGGGGTTTCGTCGATCCGGTAGCGGCGCCTTTCTGGGTGCATGTTCACGGGGTGGCGATGCTGGCGTGGCTCGCGTTGCTGATTGCGCAGCCGACCCTCGTCTCGCGCGACAATCTGGTACGGCACCGTCAGCTCGGGCGGATCGGCGGGCTGCTCGCGCTCTTCATCACCTGCCTCGGAATCTTCACCGGCATCGCCTCGCTGATACTGAGCCGTTTTCCGCCCTTTTTCACGCCGCCCTATTTCCTGGCATTGACCGTGACCGAGTCGCTGGTGTTCGGCGCGATGGTCGCCTGGGCGATCCGGCGGCGGCGTGCCACGGACTGGCACCGGCGGTTGATGATCGGCGCGACGATCATCATCCTCGAGCCGGCGCTGGGACGGCTGCTCCCCATTCCGTTGATGGGATCATGGGCCGAGCCCGCGGTCGCTTTCTGCCAGCTTGTGGCGGTCGCGCTCGTCGCCGGCTATGACCGGCGCAGCCGCGGCGCGGTCCATCCTGCGACTTTGGCTATCGCGGCGGTTGTCATCGTGACGCGCGTCGCCCCCGCCGCCTCGACAGCGCACCCCGGAGTCGTC
>CBJKNR010000248.1:0-5895 GCA_966417555.1 uncultured Sphingopyxis sp. | reverse complement strand
GATCCGACGGCCTTCAGCCCGTCGAAGTCCATCGGCGCGTCCATGATTTCGGCCGCGGGGACGAGCGGAACCGACGAGCCGCCGGGGATCACCGCGAGCAGATTGTCCCAGCCGCCGCGGATGCCGCCGCAATGCCTGTCGATCAGCTCACGGAAGGTGATGCCCATTTCTTCCTCGACGACGCACGGGCGCTCCACATGGCCCGAGATCTGGAAGAGCTTGGTGCCCTTGTTATTCTCGCGCCCGAAGCTTGCGAACCACGGCGCACCGCGGCGCAGGATTGTCGGAACGACCGCGATGCTCTCGACATTGTTGACCGTCGTCGGGCAGCCATAGAGGCCCGCACCCGCGGGAAATGGCGGCTTGAGGCGCGGCTGGCCCTTCTTGCCCTCGAGGCTTTCGATCATCGCGGTTTCTTCGCCGCAGATATAGGCGCCGGCGCCGCGGTGGACGAAGACGTCGAAATCATAGCCCGACTTCGCCGCATTCTTGCCGAGCAGGCCGGCGTCATACGCCTCCTGCACCGCGGCGAAGAGCGTCTCGGCCTCGCGGATGAACTCGCCGCGGATATAGATGTACGCGGCGCGCGCGCGCATCGCATAACCCGCGATCAGCGCGCCTTCGATCAGCTTGTGCGGATCGTGGCGGATGATCTCGCGGTCCTTGCAACTGCCCGGCTCGGATTCGTCGGCGTTGATGACGAGGAAGCTCGGGCGATCGGCGCGCGGCTCCTTCGGCATGAAGCTCCACTTGAGCCCGGTCGGGAAGCCCGCGCCGCCGCGGCCGCGCAGACCCGACGCCTTGATCTCCTCGATGATCGCGTCCTGGCCGCGCTTCATCAGGTCCTTTGTGTTGTCCCAATCGCCGCGCGCCTGCGCGGACTTGAGATTCCACGGCTGGAATCCGTAGAGATTGGTGAAAATGCGATCCTTGTCAGCGAGCATGGCCAGCCTCACTCACTCTTGTCTTTGCCGCGACGCGCTGCAGCCGTGGCGATGAAAATGACGGCGATACCCATGAAGGCCGAGCCCAATGCGATCCAGACCGCCATTACCAATCCTTCCGATAGTCATGGTTGGCCTTGACCATTTCCTTCAGTGTCGTCGGGCCGCCCTCGGGCTCGCTCGTGTGACGCTTGGGGTTCTGGGTGCCGGCCCTGGGCGCCTTGCCCGCGGCAAGGTCGTCGAGGATGCGCGTCATGCTGTCGTAGTCGAGGTCTTCGTAGTTATCGTCGTTGATCTGGACCATCGGCGCGTTGGTGCAGGTGCCCATGCACTCGACCTCGGTCAGCGTGAAGAGCCCGTCGGGCGTCGTCTTGCCCTTGGTCATCCCGCGGTTCTTGCACGCCGCCATCACATCGTCCGACCCGCGCAGCAGGCACGGCGTCGTGCCGCAAACCTGCACATGGTAGCGGCCGACGGGGACAAGGTTGTACATCGTGTAAAAGGTCGCGACCTCATAGGCGCGGATGAACGGCATATCGAGCGCGGCGGCGACATATTCGATCACCGGCACGGGCAGCCAGCCCTGCGTCTGCGTCTCGGCGCCGACCTGGCGCTGCGCAAGGTCAAGCAGCGGCATCACCGCCGAACGCTGGCGCCCTGCGGGATAGCGCGCAATGATGACCTTCGCCTTCTCTGCATTTTCCTTCGTCCACGCAAAAGCGCCCCAGCGCGCGCGGACTTCGGCTTCATCGGGGATTTGGGGTGCGTCAGCCATGAACACTATGCCGCTTGTGAGAAATGAACAGAATGAGCTGCGCCACAACGCAACAAAGAGCAGTCGCGATGATCATCGATCCGGCAAGCAAGCCGCCGACCAGAGCCACTTCACCCGAAATCAGTCCACCGACTCCGGCGCCAAGAAATGCAAAATAGACGAGCACGCTAACGGCGAGCGCAATGCGAAAGGCCAGAAGCACCCTCACCGGTCGCACTCCCCGAACACGACGTCGATCGCGCCGATGATCGCGGTGGTATCGGCGAGCATGTGGCCCTTCGACATCATGTCCATCGCCTGCAGGTGCGAAAACGCCGTCGGGCGGATCTTGCAGCGGTACGGCTTGTTGGTGCCGTCGCTGACCAGATAGACGCCGAATTCGCCCTTCGGGCTTTCGGTCGCGACATAGACTTCGCCGGCGGGAACGTGGAAGCCCTCGGTATAGAGCTTGAAGTGATGGATCAGCGATTCCATCGACTGTTTCATCTCGCCGCGCTTCGGCGGCACGACCTTGCGGTCGAGGCTCGCGATCGGGCCGGCGGGCATGTCGCTGAGGCATTGCTTGATGATGCGCGCCGACTGATAGACCTCCTGCACGCGCACCATGAAACGGTCGTAGCAGTCGCCGCGGGTGCCGACGGGAATGTCGAACTCCATCTTCGCATAGGCGTCATAGGGCTGCGACTTGCGCAGATCCCATGCGATGCCGCTGCCGCGGATCATCGGGCCCGAGAAGCCCCACGCCAGCGCGTCTTCCTTGCTCACCGTCGCGATGTCGACGTTGCGCTGCTTGAAGATGCGGTTGTCGATGACAAGGCTCATCGCGTCGCCGAACAGCTTCGGCAGGCGCTTTTCGACCCATTCGCCGATGTCGTAGAGCAGCCGCTCGGGCACATCCTGATGCACGCCGCCGGGGCGGAAATAAGCCGAGTGCATGCGCGCGCCCGAGGCACGCTCGAAGAAGTTCAGGCAATCCTCGCGCAGCTCGAACACCCAGAGGTTCGGGGTCATCGCGCCGACGTCCATGACGTGCGACCCGATGTTGAGCATGTGATTGCAGATGCGCGTCAGCTCGGCGAACATCGTACGCAGATATTGCGCGCGCGCCGGCACCTCGAGGTCGAGCAATTTCTCGATCGCGAGGACATAACTGTGCTCCATACCGAGCGGCGAGCAATAGTCGAGCCGGTCGAAATAGGGCAAGGCCTGCAGATAGGTCTTGTACTCGATCAGCTTTTCGGTGCCGCGATGGAGCAGCCCGACGTGCGGGTCGACGCGCTCGATGATTTCGCCATCGAGCTCCATCACCATGCGCAGCACGCCGTGCGCCGCGGGGTGCTGCGGGCCGAAGTTGATCGTGTAATTGGTGACCGTCTGGTCGCCGGCGGTGTTCGCCGTATCGACCGGATAGCCTTCGAACATGTCGCTGCCGTGGTGCTTGACCTGAGGAGAGTCGGTCATGCGTCACCTCCCGTCTTGGGCTTGCGCGGTGCGCGCGGCTTGGCCGGTGCCTTGGGCTTGGCGGGCGCCTTTTCGGCGGCCTTGGTCGCCGGCGTCTTGGCCTTGGCCGAAGCGGTCGCCTTCGCCCCGTCGCGGCTCGTCTTCGCCGCCTTCAGGTTCGTCTTCGCGCCGGCACCCGTCTGCGTCGTGCTCTCGGTGGTCTTCGGCGTCGGCGGCGGTGGGGCCTTCTCCGCCTTTTCGTCAGCCTTCTTGACCTGTTGCGCGGTCATCGGCGACGGTGCGCCCTTGCCCGGTGCCTCGCCCGTGCCGCCGGCCTTTTCGTCGCCCGGCAGCACATAGTCGGCGCCTTCCCAAGGCGAGAGGAAGTCGAAATTGCGGAAATCCTGCGCGAGCCGGACGGGCTCGTACACGACGCGCTTGTCCTCTTCGCTATAGCGCAGCTCGGTATAGCCGGTGAGCGGGAAGTCCTTGCGCTGGGGGTGTCCCTGGAAACCATAGTCGGTCAGGATGCGGCGGAGGTCGGGGTTGCCCGCGAACAGCACGCCGTACATATCGAACACTTCGCGTTCGAGCCAGCCGGCGACCGGCCAGACCGGAACGATGCTCGGCACCGGCGTCGCCTCGTCGGTACAGACGCGGACGCGGAGGCGATGGTTTTTCGTGACGCTGAGCAGGTGATAGACGACCTCGAAGCGCTCGGAGCGGTCGGGATAGTCGACCCCGGCGATTTCCATCAGCTGCTGATAGTCGAGGCTATCGCGCAGCGCGATCATCACGCCGGCGACCGCCTCGCGGCGCACGGTGATGCTGTCCTCGCCGACGGTGAAGACATGGGCGATCAGGTCGTCGCCGAGCAGTTTCTCAAGCGCAGCACCAATGCCCTCGCGGGGCGCGATCAGGGGAGCGGGACTGGCCATCAGCGTTCGATCGTCCCGGTGCGGCGAATCTTCCGCTGCAGCTGCATCACGCCGTAGAGCAGCGCCTCGGCAGTCGGCGGGCAGCCGGGAACATAGATGTCCACCGGCACGATGCGGTCGCAGCCGCGCACCACCGAATAGCTGTAGTGATAATAGCCGCCGCCGTTGGCGCAGCTGCCCATCGAGATCACGTAGCGCGGCTCGGACATCTGGTCGTAGACTCGGCGGAGCGCCGCCGCCATCTTGTTGCAGAGCGTGCCCGCGACGATCATCACGTCCGACTGGCGCGGGCTGGCGCGCGGGGCGGCGCCGAAGCGCTCCATGTCATAGCGCGGCATGTTGACGTGGATCATCTCGACCGCGCAGCACGCGAGTCCGAAAGTCATCCACCAGAGCGAACCAGTCCGCGCCCAGTTGAACAGATCCTCGGTCGAGGTGACGAGAAAACCCTTGTCGCCGACCTCGCTGTTGAGGTCGTCAAAAAAGCCCTGATCAGGGTTGGTACCCGGGGCGACCGGCATCTGGCCGGGCATGATAATGCTGGAAGTGCTCATTCCCAATCCAACGCGCCTTTTTTCCACGCGTACACAAGGCCGAGCGTGAGCTCGGCGAGGAAAATCATCATCGTGGCCCAGCCGGCCCAGCCGATTTCCTCGAGGCTCACCGCCCAGGGAAAGAGGAAGGCCGCTTCGAGGTCGAAGATGATGAAAAGGATGGCGACGAGGTAGAAACGCACGTCGAACTGGCTGCGCGCATCTTCAAAAGCGGGAAATCCGCATTCATATTCGGTCAGTTTCGCCGGATCGGGCTTGTGCGCCCCGGTCAGCCGCGCGACGCCCATCGGAAGGAAGACGAAGGCGGAGGAAAGGCCGACGGCGATGACCAGAAAGATCAGAATCGGCAAATATTGCGTCAGATCGACCATGGGAGCTCGCAGTTCAGTTGTTTTGGGGTGTCTCGGCACCCGTTTATGGGGGGCGCTTTAGGCCACGACGCCGCGTGCCGCAAGCGCTGCGGGCAGGATTTTCGTTTCCCGTGTGACCAAAAGCATAATGCGCGCTGGCGACAGGCCCTATCGCTGTGATACCCCGGCAAAAAAGGGTCGCAGTGCCGCGCCTTTCGGGCGCAATTCGGATAAAGGGAGCATCCATGGGACCAATCACCGCTCGCGCCGTCTTCGCCTTGGGAGCCGCGGCACTTTTTGCCGCGACTCCGGCGCATGCCGAACTGATCAACGCGACGAATCCGGCGACGATCAAGGCCATCGTCGAGTCGCAGGGCTGGCCCGCGACGATCGTCGCGAAGGAAGGCGACGATCCCTATATCGAGAGCAACCGCAACGGCCTCAAATTCCTCGTGCTTTTCATGAATTGCGACGCGGGCAAGAAGTGCAAGACGCTGCAATATTATATGGGCTTCAGCGACGCGAAGGACGTCTCGCTCGACAAGCTCAACAAATGGAACAAGGACAAGCGCTTCGCCCGCGCCTACAAGGATGACGAAGGCGATCCGGTGCTCGAAATGGACGTCGACCTCGATTTCCAGGGCATCCCGCGCGAGAACGTCGGCGAGACCTTCAACACCTGGGCGTCGCTGATGGACAGCTTCCGCGAATATGTTTTCGAGAAATGAGCTGAACGATCTCTCGTCACCCCGGACTTGATCGGCGGTTGTCCCGTTCGCATCCGTAATCTCGTCATTGTGACACCGGCGAAAGCCGGGATTGCTTCCCCCGGGTTTCGCCGGGGTCGCAATGGAGGAGTGGGGGGCGTCTACGGATGTCCACGGGATAATTGCC
>CBJKNR010000247.1:0-5961 GCA_966417555.1 uncultured Sphingopyxis sp. | reverse complement strand
GGCATCATGATGTCGCTCACCACCAGATCGACCGTCTGTGCGCGCAGCACCGAGCGCGCCTCGGCGGCGCTCGCGGCGTCGGTCACCACAAAGCCCTGCGCGGCCAGATATTCGCCCAGCGGCTCGCGGATCGACGGTTCGTCGTCGATCAGGAGGATGCGCGGCATATCGCTGTCGGTCATGGAACTTCCGTCACAGAACTGGTTCGCCCACCGGCCACGGGGACCGGTGGGCGATAGCTGGCAGGGACCGGCGGCAAAGGCAATGCCGGGAGGGGGGATGGCCTGTCGTTACCGTAAAAGGCCCCCGCCAAATACTTATTCGCTCGCCGGAGCAGCCGGGGCCGCGCCGCTGCGCTTGGCGCGCCATGCGTCGCGCTGCGCCTTGCGTTCCTCGGGCGTCACCTGCCCGTCCTTGTTCGCGTCGGCCGCATCGAAGCGCGCGAGCGCCGCGGTCTGGAACTCGGCCTGGCTGATCGCCTTGTCGCCGTCGGTATCGGCCTTGCCCACCATCATGCCGTGATGGCCGCCGCGCTTGCCGTGATGACCGCGCATTCCGCGCTTGCCTTCGCCAGCCTCGGCACGCTTCTCGCCGCGTTCGGCGCGCTTCGCGGCACGATCGGCACCATGCTGGTCCCATTCGGCCTTGCTGATGTTGCCGTCCTTGTCGGCGTCGAGGCGCTCGAACATCTTCGCCTGCATTGCGGTGCGCTTCGCCGCGCGGTCGGTCGTGTCGAGCTTGCCGTCCCTGTTCGCGTCCATCCGGGCGAACATCTCGGCGGCTTTAGCCTGCGCCTCGGCGCGGGTCTGGGTCGTATTGCGGTCGCCGCCGGGAGCGGCGAGGACGGGCGCGGCAATCAGCGCGGCACCCAGCGTCAAAAGGGTGATCTTCTTGTTCACGTCACGAACTCCTTCATGGGACCTGCCGGGGAGAGGGTCGGCGTCCCGATGACGGCGTTCTAGGCTCGATTTGTCCCAGCGCAGTGCCGGATGAACGAAAAAATGTCGCAAGATGTCGCAAAAACGGCGCGCCGTTCATTTGGCGGCAAGCGGCGCGGGAAGCAGATGGATCGCCGCGGGTGCCACCGCCACATGATCCTCATCCTGGGCAGGAGGCAGCCGGGCCGGGCCCGGCTGCTTCTCGCGAAGAAGGTCCTATGGGCTGACGGGAGAATCGTCGTCGTCGTCGTCGGTGGACAGAATGGCTATCGTCACGCCTGCGAGCAGGCCGACCAGGCCGATGATCCAGCCCGAATTGCCTTCAAGCTGGCTTTGGCCTCTCGACACCGAAACCGCGCTCGCGGTGTCCGCGGCCGACGCCGCTACCGGCGCGACCACCACCGACATCGCCGCCAGCGATATTCCCAACTTTTTGAACAGATGCATCTCATCCTCCACTGCAGGACTTTCCGTACGGAGCCAGAAAAACGACCGGCGACCGAAAAATGATCCGGCGGAATCGGGCGTTCGTCGCACACCCCGGCCGTCTCGGCAGGAAAACGCCGGACAAGCGACCGAAAGTTTCGCTTTCACCTCAGCATGTTGCGGCGACTGCTTGCTGGTCCTAGGCTCCGCCCGACAATCGACAGGAGAGAATCGCATGACCGACGCCGCGCCCGATCGCCGGACCATCATCGCAGCTATGGGCGGCCTTGCCGTTGCGGGGCTCGCGGGTCCGGCAGCGGCGCAGGAAAGTCCCGACGCACGCCTCGACGCGCTGCTTTCGGCGCAATTCGAACAGGGCCTGCGCGACGACCCCACCCGCGCGACCTCGATCGGAATCGATACCGGCGCGCGCGCCGCGCTGCGGGCGCAATTTCCCGACTGGTCGCCCGCCGCGCGCGCCGCGCGGACGCGCCAGATCGACCGCGACCTCGCGGCGGTCCGCGCGATCAGGGCGGACACGCTCGGCGACGCGGCGCGGATCGCGCACGCCAGCGCCGAATTCGATCTCGCGGCGCGCCAGCGGCTCGCGCGCTTCACCTATCACACCGGCGGCTTCGGCCACCGCCCCGGCCCCTATGGCGTCACCCAGCTCGGCGGCTTCTATACCGGGGTCAGCACCTTCCTCGACAGCCAGCATCCCGTCGCGACCAAAGCCGACGCCGATGCCTATATGCTCCGGCTGCAGGCGATCCCCGCGCTGTTCGATGCCGATACGGACATCGTCAAGGCGAACGCCGCGATGGGCGTCGTCGCGCCGCGCTTCATCCTCGATCAGGCGCTGCAGCAGCTCGGCCGCCTGCGCGACGGCGACGTCGCGGGCAAGACGCTCGTCGCCTCGATTGCGCGGCGGAGCGCAGCGATCGGCCTCTCGGGCTATGGCGCGCGCGCCGCGGCGGTGTTCGAAGGACCGACCCGCGCCGCGCTGACACGCCAGATCGACACGCTGACCGAACTCCTGCCGCGCGCGGGCACCGACGCCGGCGTCGCGCGCCTGCCCGATGGCGAGGCCTATTATGCCGCGACGCTCGCGCAGCACACAACGACCGACCTCGGCGCCGCCGAAATTCACCGCATCGGCCGCGAGCAGGTCGCCGACCTCACGTCGCGGATGGACGTGCTCCTCAAGGCGCAGGGCTATACCAAGGGCAGCATCCGCGAGCGGCTCGATGCGCTCGGCAAGGCCAGGGGCCAGCTCTTTGCCAATAACGACACCGGCCGCGCCGAGATGCTCGCCTATCTGAACGGCCTGCTCGGGCAGATTCGCGGCAAACTGCCGCAAGTCTTCACTCGTCTGCCCAAGGCTCCCTATGAAATCCGCCGCGTACCGCCCGAAATCGAGATCGGCGCGCCCGGCGGGTCGGCGCAGGCGGGTACCCCCGACGGCTCGCGCCCCGGCATCTTCTTCATCAACCTGCGCGATACCGCCGAATGGCCGCGCTACACGCTGCCGACGCTCGCCTGGCACGAAGGCGCGCCGGGGCATTTGTTCGAGGGCGCGCTGAAATTCGAGGATGCCGAGCTGCCGCTCTACCGGCAGGCGGCGTCGGTCACCGCCTATGGCGAGGGCTGGGGCCTTTATGCCGAACAGGTCGCCGACGAGCTCGGCATGTATGAGGACGATCCGCTCGGCAAGATCGGCTATCTCGCCTCCTATGCCTTTCGCGCGTCGCGTCTCGTCGTCGACACGGGCCTGCATGCGATGGGATGGAGCCGCGAGCAGGCGATCGACTATATGGTCGAAAACTCATCGAACTCGCCGAGCGCGTCGCGGACCGAGATCGACCGCTATATCGTCTATCCGGGACAGGCGTGCGCCTACAAGGTCGGCCAGATCGCGATCAGCCGCGTGCGCGACGAGGTGTCGAAGCGTCCGGGCTATGACATCAGGCGGTTCCACGATGTCGTGCTGGGTGCGGGACGCATCCCGCTCGCGGTGCTCGAGCGCCGCGTGCGCGCGGCCTTTCCGGCCTGAAACGAGTAAGCCCCGTCGCATTTCTGCGGCGGGGCTCCCTAGACTTCGTCCGAAGACAGAAGTCAAATTCCACTCTCTCTTTCGATCAAGCAGATGAATGAAACGCAGCGGGCGCCCGATGGTTCCCGCCGTGCCGAATTTTTACGATATTTTTCGCGCGGCGGCCGAGCCGAGGATCAGAAACAGCACCACGAGCGCGAGGCCGACGAAGAAGAGGATTTTGGCGATCCCAGCTGCTGTGCCCGCGACACCGCCAAAGCCAAGTACCGCGGCGATCAGCGCGATTACCGCAAAGATCAGGGCCCATTTGAACATCTGTCGTCTCCTTGATACGCGCGCGCCACAGGCTTCGAAAGCAAACGACTTTCGCGGAGGAAACGGCCGGTGGCCGCGCTTCAAATCCTTGATTGCCGGTACGAAGGCACAACGATGGCGGCGCATGAAAGTTCCTGCGGCGGGGCATATCGCCCCTTGCGAATCCCGTCCGCAATGCGTTTATGCCCACATCGTTCGAGGGGAGTTTTCATGCGCATTCCATCGCCTGCCCGGCTGCTCGCCGCGGCCGCACTGACGCTTTGCATTCCGGCTTCGGCCGGCGCCCAGCCGGCGGAAGCCTCCGCGACACAAGGCACCGCCTATCTCAACAGGCAGATGGCGGCGCTCGCCGAACGGAACGGCGCCGACGGCTGGCGCATGACGCCGAGCGGGCTGCGCTGGCGCCGCATCGCGGGCGACGGCAGCGGGCCGCGCCCCGGCCCGACCGACGAGGTGACCGTCCATTATGTCGGCACCTTCGCCGACGGCCGCGAGTTCGACAGCTCGATCCGCCGCGGTGAACCGACCAGCTTTCCGCTGAACCGCGTGATCGAAGGCTGGCAGGAGGGCGTCCAGCTGATGGGCGTCGGCGACAAGGTCGAATTCGCCATCCCGTGGCAGCTCGCCTATGGCCCCGACGGCAAGGGCCCGATCCCCGGCGGCGCCACCCTGCTGTTCACGGTCGAGCTGCTGGGCGTCGAACCGGTGGGCTGATCTCAAAGGGAGGACTGTGGAGCAGCGGCAGCGAGCTGCCCGGAATTTGCCCGCCACATCCTCGCTACGGTTTGGACGCCGACATGAACACTTCGCCAGTGGCCGGATCGACCGAAAGCCTGGGCGAACGCTTGCAGGGAAAGGACGCGTTCATCGCCAGCAGGAACAGCATGTGCGTGGACACCTGTCGGGTCTGCGGATGCTCGCGAAGATATTTGTGGAACACGTCCCGGTTCTGCTCATAGGTCGCGCCCGCCGGCAGGCAATAGACCGCCTCGTCCGCTGATTTCTCCGCGTTCATCACCGGCGCATCGGCCATGCCCATGAAATATCCGATGCAGGCGCTGTAATCCTTTGCGCTTGCGACGCATTGGCTGAAATAGGAGCCGCCGCGCGCGAGGCTTTCGCGCGCCTGAAAGGCCGCGCCGTCGGCCGGGATCATCCCCGCCAACAGGGCCAGAGCAACCAATCGCTTCATTCACCCTCCCCGGGTTTGTCCCGTGGCGCTTCTATACCCGAAATGTCCGCCGGCCTAATCATATGCGACGACCTGCCTCGACGGGTTATCGGGCTGACGGGTCATTTGACCGCAATGCTGGAGCTGTGCTGAAAATCCCGAAATCGCGTGCTTGTGCAGCTACGCTGACGGTGGAGCGGGTAGCGGGAATCGAACCCGCCTAGCTAGCTTGGAAGGCTAGAGCATTACCACTATGCTATACCCGCATCGCCAAGGTCGGCGGCGATTGCCATTTTGCCCGCCTCTCGTCAAGCGCATCATTGAGAACATCCTGGCAACATGCTAAAACTGCGCCGTGCACGACGATGAAGACCAAGGGCCCGATGACGGTGCGGACGCCCCGGTCCGAAAGATCATCCATGTCGACATGGATGCCTTTTACGCCTCGGTCGAGCAGCGCGACGACCCGTCGCTGCGTGGCCAGCCCGTCGCGGTCGGCGGATCGTCGCGGCGTGGCGTCGTCGCGGCGGCGAGCTATGAGGCGCGCAAATTCGGCGTCCGCTCGGCGATGCCGAGCATCACCGCGAAGCGCCAGTGCCCCGGCCTCATCTTCGTTCCCCCGCGCTTCGAGGTCTATCGCGACATCTCGCACCAGATCCGCGCGATCTTCCGCGACTATGCCGACGAGGTCGAGCCGCTGTCATTGGACGAGGCCTATCTCGACGTCAGCGCCGACAAGGCCGGGCTCGGCAGCGCGACCGCCGCCGCGAAGCTGATCCGCCGCCGCATCCGCGCCGAAACCGGCCTCACGGCTTCCGCCGGCGTCTCGTACAACAAGTTCATCGCCAAGCTCGCGTCGGACCAGAACAAGCCCGACGGCCTCACCATCATCCCGCCCGGGCGCGGCGCGGCCTTCGTCCAGACCCTCTCGATCCGCCGTTTCCACGGCATCGGCCCGGTCACCGCGGCGAAGATGGAGGGACTCGGCGTCTTTTCGGGCGCCGACCTCGCCGCAAGGGACATGGCCTGGCTCGCGGCGCATTTCGGCAACAGCGCCG
>CBJKNR010000246.1:0-5962 GCA_966417555.1 uncultured Sphingopyxis sp. | reverse complement strand
CGACTAGCGAGCAAGCTCGCAAGTCTCGCTGCCCCTCCTCTGAAGAGGAGGGGTTGGATAGGGAGCAGAAGTATGGATTTCGCGGCATCGATGCCATTGGCGGGAACGCTGGGCGTGACGATTCACGAGGGCGGCAAGGAGCGGGTCGCGGGCAAGCTGCCGATACGCGCCGAAATCTGCACCGCGGGCGGGATCGTCCATGGCGGGGCGATCATGGCCTTTGCCGATTGCCTCGGCGCGGTGGGTGCCTTCCTGACCTTGCCCGAGGGCGCGAGCGGCACGACGACGATCGAGAGCAAGACCAATTTCCTCGGCGGCGGACCGGTCGGATCGGTGCTGGTGGGCGAAGCGACGCCGGTGAAGATCGGCAAACGGCTGTCGGTATGGCAGACGCGCATCCGCACCGAAGAGGGCGCCGAGGTCGCTTTGGTCACGCAGACGCAGATGGTGCTTTGGCCAGCCTGACCGCCGACGCCATCGTCTGCGCGGTGCGCGCGCATGGCGAGCATGGCGCGATCCTGCGCGCGCTGACGCAGGAGGCGGGGCTGGTTGCGGGCTATGTCCGCGGCGGGCGCTCGACACGGCTGCGGCCGATCCTGATGCCGGGCAATCTGGTCGCGCTCGAACTGCGCGCGCGGACCGAGGAACAGCTTGGCGGCGCGACCGTCGAACTGCTGGAAAGCCGCGCGCCGCTGCTGGCCGAGCCGCTTGCCGCGGCGGCGATCGACTGGATCACGAGCCTGACCGCCGCGACGCTGCCCGAAAATCAGCCCTATCCGGCGCTCTATGCGGCGCTGGGCGCGGTGCTGGAGGCGATCGGCGTTGCCCCGTCGGCGCGGCTGTGGGCCGCGGCGCTGGCGCGGTACGAGCTGCTGTTGCTTGCCGAACTCGGTTTCGGCCTTAATCTCGAAGAATGCGTTGTGACGGGGGCTTCGTCCGATCTTGCCTTTGTCAGCCCGAAATCGGGCGGTGCCGTCAGCGTCGTGGCGGCCGCCGGTTACGAGGATCGCCTGTTCCGCCTGCCGCCCTTCCTGCGCGGGCAGGATGCCGGCCCCGCAATGGACGCGGTGCTCGACGGGCTCGTCATCACCGGTCACTTCCTCGACCGCGACGTCCTCGACGGACGCAACCGTGACTTGCTGACTGTAAGGCAAAGATTGACCGATCGGCTGGGCAGGGCGGTTGCGTGACGCGCCGCGGCTGTCTAGAGCGGCAGCGTTTTGGGCATCAAGCCCCGTGCTCCCGCGAAGGCGGGAGCCCATCTCTGGCGGGCCCCATGTGGAACCGGCAGATGATGGGTCCCCGCTTTCGCGGGGACACTGT
Organism: uncultured Sphingopyxis sp.; assembly: GCA_966417555.1. Lineage (GTDB taxonomy): Bacteria > Pseudomonadota > Alphaproteobacteria > Sphingomonadales > Sphingomonadaceae > Sphingopyxis. The sequence goes on along the minus strand of CBJKNR010000246.1, from coordinate 4,639 downwards.
GCTTTGATGGTTCCGCTGCTTTCGAAAGGGCGACGCACTTGAAAATCCTGCTGCTGGCTGGCGACGGTATCGGTCCCGAGATCATGGCGGAGGCCGAAAAGCTGCTTGCCGCGCTCGATCTCCCGGTGACGCTCGACCGGGCGCTTGTCGGCGGGGCAGCCTATGAAGCGACGGGTCATCCGCTGCCGCCCGAGACGATTGCGAAGGCGAAAGCGGCCGATGCGTTGCTGTTCGGCGCGGTGGGCGATGCGCGCTTCGATCATGTCGAGCGCCATCTGCGCCCCGAACAGGCGATCCTCGGGCTGCGGTCGGAGCTTGGCCTGTTCGCCAATCTGCGTCCCGCCAAGCTGTTTGCTGGCCTTGAGGATAGTTCGGCGCTGCGTCCGGAGGTCGCGTCGGCAATCGACCTGCTGATCGTGCGCGAACTCAACGGCGACGTCTATTTCGGTGAAAAGGGCATGCGCACGACGGCGGGCGGCGAGCGCGAGGGCTATGACGTCATGTCGTACAGCGAGAGCGAAGTGCGGCGCATCGCGCATGTCGCGTTCCGCGCGGCACAGGGGCGGCAGAAGCGGCTCTGCTCGGTCGACAAGGCGAATGTGCTCGAAACTTCGCAGCTGTGGCGCGACGTGGTGATCGAGGTTGCCGCCGACTATCCCGATGTGGCGCTGAGCCATATGTATGTCGACAATGCCGCGATGCAGCTCGTGCGCAATCCGGGCCAGTTCGACGTTGTTGTCACCGGCAATCTGTTCGGCGACATATTGTCCGATCAGGCGTCGATGTGCGTCGGGTCGATCGGGCTGCTCGCCTCGGCGTCGCTGAGCGAAGGCAAGCAGGGGCTGTACGAGCCGATCCACGGCAGTGCGCCCGATATTGCGGGCAAGGGCATCGCCAACCCGCTGGCGATGATCCTGTCGCTCGCGATGCTGCTGCGCCATTCGGGCGGCGACGAGGCGAGCGCGGCGCGGATCGAGGCGGCAGTGGCCAAGGTGCTCGCCGACGGTTGCCGCGGTGCCGATCTGGGGGGCAATATGGGAACGGCCGCCTTGGGCGATGCGGTCGTTGCAGTCCTGAAAAACTAGCGAGACGGATAAGCAAATGAAGAAGACGACGGGGCTCGACCGGAACAAGACGCAGAGCTGGCATCCCGCGACGCAGGCGGTGCGCGGCGGGACGTGGCGCAGCGAGCATGGCGAGACGTCGGAAGCGCTCTTCCTGTCGTCGGGCTATACCTATGACAGCGCCGAGGAAGTCGCGGCGCGCTTCGCCGGCGAGGAACAGGGCATGACCTATTCGCGCCTGCAGAACCCCACCGTCGCGATGCTCGAGGAGCGGATCGCGCTGATGGAAGGCGCCGAGGCGTGCCGCGCGCAGGCGACCGGCATGGCGGCGATGACGACGGCCTTGCTCTGCCAGCTGTCGGCGGGCGACCATATCGTCGCCGCGAAGGCGGCCTTCGGGTCGTGCCGCTGGCTGGTCGACCATCTCTGCCCGCGCTTCGGGATCGAAACCACGGTCGTCGACGGCCGCGACAACGACGCGTGGGAAAAGGCGATCAGGCCGAACACCAAAGTCTTCTTCTTCGAAACCCCCGCGAACCCGACGATGGACATCGTCGACATGAAGCATGTCTGCGCGCTCGCGAAGGCGCACGGCATCACGACCGTGGTCGACAACGCCTTTGCAACCTCGGTGCTCCAGCGTCCGTTGGATTTCGGCGCCGACGTCGTCGCTTACTCGGCGACCAAGCTGATGGACGGGCAGGGGCGCGTGCTCGCAGGCGCGGTCTGCGGGACCGGGAAGTTCATCAACGACGTGCTGCTGCCGTTCCAGCGCAACACCGGGCCGAACCTGTCGCCGTTCAACGCATGGGTGGTGCTGAAGGGACTCGAGACACTCGACCTGCGCGCGCGCCGCCAGTCGGAAAATGCGCTCGCGGTGGGCAAGGCGATCGAGGGCCGCGTCGCGCGCATGCTCCATCCGGGGCTTGCCAGCCACCCGCAGCATGAGCTGGCGATGCGCCAGATGGAGGCGTGCGGGCCGATCTTTTCCTTTGTGCTCGATGGTGGCCGCGAGCAGGCGATGGCATTTCTGAACGCGCTCGAACTGGTCGACATCAGCAACAATATCGGCGACTCGCGCAGCCTCTGCTGCCACCCCTGGACGACGACGCATTATGGCGTGAGCGAGGAAGCCCGCATCGACATGGGCGTCGTCGAAGGCATGCTTCGCATCAATATCGGGCTCGAGGATCCGCGCGATCTGATCGCCGATCTTGACCGGGCATTGACCAAGGTCGGCCTTTAGGCGAATCTGGCGCGGAGATGATCGACTCCTTCTTCCCCTTTGCGGCGACCACCGGGTCGATCACCGTGCGCGTCGCGGTCAGCTATCTGCCCGAACAGTCGCACCCGGCGCTCGGCCGGTGGTTCTGGGCCTATCATGTCCGCGTCGAAAATCATGGCGAGGAAGCCGTGCAGCTGATCAGCCGCCATTGGCGGATCAGCGATGGCCGCGGCCAGGTCAGCGAAGTCGAGGGCGAGGGCGTCGTCGGCGAGCAGCCGCTGATCGTGCCCGGCGGTGCCTATGATTATGTGTCGGGTTGCCCGCTCCCGACCCCCGAAGGGTCGATGGTCGGGAGCTATGCGATGGAGCTCGGCGACGGGTCGCAAATGCTCGTCGCGATCCCGCAATTCCCGCTTCAGGCGCCTGCGACCGCGTCATGAAGCGCACACACCTGCCCCTGAACGCCTTGCGCGTCTTCGACGCCGCTGCCCGGCACCTGAGCTTCACGCGCGCAGCCGACGAGCTGGCGGTGACTCCCGCGGCGGTCGGGCAGCAGATTCGCGCGCTCGAGGATATGCTGGGTGTCGTGCTGTTCCGTCGCACGCCCAAGGGGCTCGAGCTGACCGGTGAGGCCGATGCGGGGCTCGACGCGCTGCGGCAGGGGTTCCTGCAGTTCGAGGAATCGGTGCGGGCGATGCAGGCGGGGCAGTCGTCGCAGTCGCTGACGATCGCCGCACCACGCGACCTGACCGCCAAATGGCTCGCGCCGCGGCTCGCGCGCTACAGCCAGCAGGCGCCCGATGTGCGTTTCAAGTTGGTCTCGGCCGATGGCGGGATCGATTCTACCGAGGCGAACCTCGATCTCGCGATTTTCTGGACCGACGGGGCGGGGGATCATGAGGGTGTCGCGCTCGCCGAGGCGCTGATGGTGACCGTCGCGGGTCCCGGCAGCAACAGCGACACGCGGATCGCCTGGCCGGGCTGCCCGGCGGGCGATGGCGAGCCGGCGCTGCGTCTCGGCGATGCCGGGCTGGCGATCGATGCGGCGGCGAACGGTCTGGGGCAGGCCAATGTGCCCGCGATGCTCGCCGAGGCTGATATTGCGGCGGGGCGCGTGCGGCAGGTCGGCGACAGCGTCGCCGTGAAGCGCGGTTACTGGCTCGTCGCGCCGACGCCGCAGTGGCGGCAGGCGAAGGTCAAGGCGCTGGTTGCGGCGCTGACCGCCTGATCATTTCGCGGCGAGCGCGAGCAGGCGTGTGACGAGCGCGACCAGCGGGCCGGTGTCGACATTGGCGGCGGAATTGTTCCAGCTCGCGGTGACGACGAACCATTTACCATCCGACTTGCGCTGCCCCAGCAGGCTCATCGACAACACGCCATTTTCCGACCCGCCCTTGTAGCCGAGCCAGGCCCAGTCGGCCGCGGCTACCGGCCCGACGCCGTTATTGATCGCCATCGCTTCGAGCAGGGGCTTCGACCGGCGCGCGCGCAGATCGACCATCACGCGCGCAATGTCGTTCGGGCTTGCGAACCATTCGAGGCTGTCGATGAAGCGCGGGCCGGCGGTGAAGCTCACGCCGTCGACGTTGGCGAGCGTCAGGCGCGCGCGGTTGTCCTCGATCAGCTTGCGCTGCGCGGCATCATCGGCCTTGATAAAAAATGCGCGCAGATCGTTGAAATTATTGCCCTTGAGCGCGAAGGCCTCGACTGTCGTGAGCAGGGGAATATTGCGCGACGGATCGCTGTGCCCGGCGCTTTTCATCCGCGCCTCGATCGCCTCGCGGCCGAGCAGGTGGATCAGCGTGTCGGCCGCGCCATTGTCGCTGACCGAGACCATCCAGTTCGCGAGCGTCTGGAGCGTCACCGGGGTATTGGCGGGCCAGTTCGCGGTCGCCGCCGAAGAAAAGCTGAAATGCGACAGCGGCACAACGTCGGACCAGCGGCGCTTGCCCGCGGTGACCTGCGCCGCGAGTTCGTCGAGGATGTAGAGCTTGAAGGTCGAGCCGGTCGCGAATTGCCGGTCGGCATTCGCCGAGGCGAGCGGGCGGATCTCCACGCCATCGAGCTCGGCGACGAGGAAGCCCGTCTGGCCGGGTAGCCGCGCAATCTCCGCCGCAACCTTGTCGAAACTGTCGTTCGCGACGGTAACGCCCGTCACGCGCAATCCGGTGACGCGTTCGTCGGCTGCAACGCCGACGTCGAGCAGCACGGTCGCGACGCCTCTTTCGAAACGCAACAGGATGGTCCCCGACCGGTCGCCGGCGGGCGCTACCTTGTCGATCGCGACCGGCTGGCCGTATTGCGCGATCAGGCCGGCCCGGAAGGCATCGAATTGCGCTTCGGGAACCGC
>CBJKNR010000245.1:0-5963 GCA_966417555.1 uncultured Sphingopyxis sp. | reverse complement strand
CATTTGAACGCCTCTATGCCGAATACCCGCGGGACGATGGGTGCCCCGCCGACGCGACGTTGCGGTTGTTCGCGGCGCGCCCGTGGCGGCGCTGGCTGCGCCCGTCGGTGCATATCGGCGGCGATTTCGTTGTCCCCGACGCGCTGCCGCTGCCGCTGTCGATGGGATTGCTCGCCGCCGAGATGGGGATGAACCTGCAGGTCGCGCTCGGCTGGCGGCGGCACATGCTGCTTCATGCGAGTGCGGTCGCGAAGGATGGCCGTGCGCTGATCATGTCGGGCGAGTCGGGCTCGGGCAAATCGACGCTCGCGGCGTTGCTCGGCGAGAAGGAAGGTGGGGACGACTGGCGCCTGATGGGCGACGAGTTCACGCTGATCGACCCGGCGGGCGGCGAAGCCTTCGCCTTCCCGCGCGCGGTCAGCCTGAAGAATGAGGCGATTGCCGAGATCGCCGCGCGCGTCGACGCGGCACGGCTCGGGCCGCTTCTCGCGGGGACGCCGAAAGGCGATATCCGGCATCTGATCCCGCGCGCCGAGGCGATCGCCGCGATGCACGAACCCGCGCGCCCGGCATTGCTCCTCTTCCCGTGTTTCGGCGGCGAGGCCGGGATCGAGCCGATGGGCGAGGGGGAGGCGTTCGTGCGGCTGACCGAGGCGTCGACCAACTATGTCGCGCTCGGCGAGGCGGGCTTTGCGGCGCTGACGCGGCTCGTCCGCGAGACGCCGGCGTTCGCTGTCTCCTATCCCGACAGCGCCGCGGGAATCGCGCTGGTCGAGCAGCTATGGGCGGAGGCTGTGCGGTGAGTGCCATCCACCACCTCGTCGACCTGCTCGCCGGGCGGCGCGATCCGGCCGCGCTGAGCCCGCGCGACTGGGATAGCATCATCGGCGTCGCGCGCAGCGAGGCGATGCTGGCGACGCTCGCCTGCCGGCTCGAAAGCGCCGATCTTCCCCCGACGATCGCCGCGCTCTTCGCCGACCAGCGCGCGACGGCGCAGGTCGCACAGCAACAGGCGTTGTGGGAGGCCGAAATGGCGCGCCGCGCGCTCGCGCCGGCGGGGATCGAGTTCGTGCTGCTGAAGGGCGCGGCCTATGCTGCCGCGGGAATGGCGTGCGCCGAAGGGCGGCAGATCGGCGACCTCGACATTCTCGTGCTCGCGACCGACATCCGCCGCGCCGAAAATGCATTGCTCAAGGCCGGCTGGGAATGGGTCAAGTCGGATCCCTATGACGACCATTATTACCGCGCGCATATGCACGAGCTGCCGCCGCTGATCCACAAGGCGCGCGACCGGATGATCGACGTCCACCACACGATCCTGCCGCGCACGCATCGCATCACCCCCGACGCGCTCGCACTGGTCAGCGATGCGGTCAAAACGGCGGGCGGCCACGCCGTGCTGGAGCCAACCGACATGGCGGCGCATTGCGCCGCGCATATGCTCGCCGACGGCGATCTGCAGGGGGGCTTACGCAACCTGTGGGATTTTCACACGATGACGCGCGACTTTGCCGCGGCCGATGCGGGTTTCTGGGGGAAGCTCGACGGACGCGCCGACTTGCATGGATTGCGGGGCGCAGCGCATCGCGCCGCGCGGCTGTCGCGCGATCTCTATGGTGCAGCGCTCCCGGAGGGGTGGAATCGGCAGGATCCCGCCGACGCCTGGTTCCGCCACCGCCTGCTCGCGCGCGACGATTGGGGCCGTGTGACACACCCGCTGCTCGAGCAGGCCTTCTACATCCGCTCGCACTGGTTGCGCATGCCGCCCGCGATGCTCGCGAAGCATCTCTGGACGAAGTGGCGCAAGCGCTAGAGGCTCGCGAGCAGCGGGACCAGCTCGTCATAATGGTCGATCACATGATCGGCGCCGAGTTCGCCCGCGGGCCGGTCGAGGAAACCGAAGCTGACCGCGACGCTCGGCACGGTGGCGTGTTTCGCCGCCGTGACGTCATAGATGCTGTCGCCGACGAAGGCTGCGCGCCCGCCGCCGCACCGCTCGATCATCGCACGGATCGGCTCGGGCGAGGGTTTGCGTGTTCCGACGGTGTCGCCACCGATGATCGTCGCCATGCGGTCGGCGAGGCCGAATTCGGCGAGCAGTCGCCGCGCCAGATATTCGGCCTTGTTGGTGACGACCGCGGTGCGCACGCCGAGCGCGTCGAGCCGGTCGAGCGCCGCAACGACGCCGGGGAAGAGGCGGCTATGGATCGCAATATTCGCTTCGTAAAAACGCAGCAGCTCGGGATAGAGCCGCTCGACCGCGCCATCGGGAACGCCGCCCGATGCGATGAGGCCTTCCTCGAGCATATGCTTCGCCCCGCGCCCGATCATTGGCCGCACCGCCGCCTCGCCGAGCGGGGCGCGACCCATTTGCGCGAGCGTATGATTGACCGCGGCGGCGAGGTCGCCGAGCGTGTCGAGGAGCGTGCCGTCGAGGTCGAAGCCGACGATCGCAAAAGGAAATCCGTTCATCGGCCGCGCATGGCGCGATACTCTGGAAACCGCAATGATTTGCTGGCATGGCAGCGCGCATGAGCAATCCTGTCGCCGCTATCGTCCTTGCCGCGGGCAAGGGCACCCGCATGAAATCCGACCTGCACAAGGTGCTGCACCCGATCGCGGGGCGCCCGATGCTGCTGCATCTGATGGCGAGCGTTGACGAACTCCATCCCGCGAAGAAGGTGGTGGTCGTCGGCGACAAGGCCGAACAGCTCGAGGCAGCACTTGGCGGTACGGCCGATCTGGCGGTGCAGGACCCGCAACTCGGCACCGGCCACGCGGTGCAGCAAGGGGAAGCCGCGCTGGCCGGTTTCGCCGAGGAAAACGAGGGGGGCGATGTGCTGATCCTCTATGGCGATGTGCCCTTCGTTCCCGCCGCGACGATGCGCGCGATGATCGACCGGCTGAACGCGCCCGATGGACCCGCCGTCGTCGTCCTTGCCTTCGAACCCGCCGATCCGCAGCAATATGGCCGCGTCATCACCGCGAGGGAGGGGGGCGACCGCGTCGTGAAGATGGTCGAGCACAAGGACGCGACTCCCGAGGAGCGCGCAGTGCGCCTCTGCAATTCGGGGCTGATGGCGGCAAAGGCTGCCGACCTGTTCGCGCTGCTCGCGCGCGTCACCGACGACAATGCGGCGAAGGAATTTTATCTCGTCGACATCGTCAACATCGCGAATGCCGACGGGCGTTCCTGCGCGGTCGTCGTCACCGATCCTTATGACGTTGCGGGTATCAACAGCCGCGGCGAACTCGCGGCGATGGAAGGCGAATGGCAGGCGCGGCGGCGGCTGCAGGCGATGGCCGAGGGGGCCAGCCTGATCGCGCCCGACACCGTGTGGTTCGCATGGGATACGAAGCTCGGCCGCGACGTGACGATCGAGCCCAATGTCTTTTTCGGTCCCGGCGTGACGGTCGCCGACGGTGCGAAGATCCGCGCCAACAGCCATATCGAGGGCGCGACCATCGGCGCGGGCTGCGAGGTCGACCCCTTTGCGCGGCTTCGTCCTGGAACGGTGCTTGGCGAGAAGGCAAAGATCGGCAATTTCGTCGAGACGAAGAAGGCGGTGCTCGGCGAAGGCGCCAAGGCGAACCACCTCACTTATCTCTGCGACGTGACCGTCGGCGCGAACGCGAACATCGGCGCGGGCACGATCACCTGCAATTATGACGGCTATTTCAAATACAGGACCGAGATCGGCGAGCGCGCCTTCATCGGATCGAACAGCGCGCTCGTCGCGCCGGTGAAGATCGGGCGCGACGCGATCGTCGCGGCGGGCAGCGCGGTGACGCGCGACGTCGCCGACGGCGAGCTTCGCCTCGTTCGGGGCGAACAGCTGGTCAAACCCGGCTGGGCCGACCGCTTCCACGAGGCGATGCGCAAGAAAAAGGCGGCGGAGCAGAAAAAATGAGCGACCGCTACACCGACAAGCCCTTCCTGCGCTTCGTCGACGCCTGGGTGCTGAAAGCGATCGGCCACCTCGACCCGGCGACCGAAGCCTGGTGCAAGGCGATGGTGCCGCAGCTCGAACAGAGCTTTGGCGTGAAGGGGAGCTGGGAGCAGATCGTCGAGCGGCAGATGAAATTCGGCCCCGAACTGCCCGCGCAGATCCGCAAGATCTGGACCGACGGGCAGGCGCGTTTCAAAGAGGGCAATGGCGAGCCCGCCGACCCGGTGCAGTTCGCGATGATCTTCGTCGACCGCAATTTCGGGCGATCATGAGCGGCCTTGTTGTCCGGCCGGCGGCGCGCGCCGATTACGACCAATGGCTGCCGCTCTGGGACGGGTACAACGCCTTCTACGGCCGCAGCGGCGCGACCGCGCTGGCGCCCGAGATCACCGCGGCGACATGGGAGCGCTTCTTCGATCCTTATGAACCGATGTTCGCGCTCGTCGCCGAACGGGAGGGCATGCTGCTCGGCCTCACCCATTATCTCCTCCATCGCAGCACGACGTCGCTCCTGCCGTCGCTTTACCTGCAGGATGTGTTCACCGATGCCTCGGCGCGCGGAAAGGGCGTCGGCCGGGCGCTGATCGAGGCGGTCTATCGCGCCGCAGAGGAGCGATCGCTGCCTCGCGTCTATTGGCTGACGCATGAAACGAACGAAACCGCGATGCAGCTCTATGGCCGTATCGCTGAAAAGTCCGGATTCCTCGTCTATCGAAAACAGCTTGCTTGATTTGATATCATGATATGATATCAGAGTCGCATGCGCTTCCTCGCTGACATTCCCGACGACGACATCCAGTGGCTCGATGCGCTCGCGGCCGAGCAAGGCGTGTCGCGCGCCGAACTCGTGCGCCGCGCGGTCGCGGCTTTTCGTTCCGATGTGTCGGGTGACGCGATCGACAATGCGTTCGGCATCTGGCGCGGTCGCGACGACATCGGCGACGGCCTCAAATATCAGCGGCGGCTGAGGGGCAAGCGCGAATGATCGATGCGCAGTTCGACAGCGACATATTGATCGATGCGCTGAGCGGTGTCGAGGCGGCGCGCAGCGAAATCCGCCGCGCCGGGCGCAAGAGCGTCAGCCGGATCAGCTGGACCGAGGTGATGTCCGCGGCCGATTCCGCGTCGGTGAAGGCGGTCGAGGCCTTCCTCGGCTGTTTCCAGGTCGAGGAGATCGGCGATGCGGTGGCGCGCCGGGCGGCGGCGCTGCGCGCCGAACGCAAGGGCTTGACCTTGGCCGATGCTTTCGTACTGGCGACCGCGCAGATCAGCGGGCGCATCCTTGTCACGCGCAATATCAAGATATTTCCGGCATCGATGCCGGGTATTCGCGTTCCCTACACATTATAAGAGAAAGCCAGACTCCATGTGCGGAATTATCGGAATCATCGGCACGGCCCAGGTCGCCGACCGCCTCGTCGACGGCCTCAGGCGCATGGAATATCGCGGCTATGATTCGGCGGGGGTGTGCACGGTCGAGGGCGGCGAGCTGATCCGCCGCCGCGCCGAGGGCAAGCTTGGTAACCTCGTCAAGGAACTCGCGGGCAATCCGGCGCCGGGCACCGTCGGGATCGCGCATACGCGCTGGGCGACGCACGGCGCGCCGACGACGAGCAACGCGCACCCGCACGCGACGGGTGAGATCGCGCTCGTCCACAACGGGATCATCGAGAATTTCAAGCCGCTCCGCGAGGCGCTGCAGGCGCGCGGGCGGAAGTTCGAAAGCGAGACCGATACCGAGGTCGTCGCGCATCTCGTCTCCGAACAGGTCGAGGCGGGCAAGTCGCCAGAGGACGCAGTGAAGGCGGTGCTGCCGCAGCTTCGCGGCGCCTTCGCGCTCGCGATCGCCTTTCGCCAGCATCCCGATCTGCTCATCGGTGCGCGCCTCGGCTCGCCGCTCGTCGTCGGCTATGGCGAGGGCGAGACCTATCTTGGGTCGGACGCGCTCGCACTTGCGCCGCTGACGCAGAAGATCGCCTATCTCGACGGGGGCGACTGGGTCGTCATCACGCG
>CBJKNR010000244.1:0-5978 GCA_966417555.1 uncultured Sphingopyxis sp. | reverse complement strand
GCTGGACCTGTACGGGACAGGCCCTCCCCCGACCCCTCCCGCAAGCGGGAGGGGAGGTTATTCGCCCTCCACCGCCGCCTTGTGCATGCGGCCGTTCATCACATAATGCGCGACACCCAGCTGCATGCCCGCGGCCTGCGCGTCGTCGATCTCGCGGACGCGGCGCGCGGGTGATCCGGCCCAGAGTTCGCGGGCCGGAATCTCCTTGTTCTCGGTCAGCAGCGCGCCAGCGGCGAGCATCGCATCGCTGCCGATCCGGCACCCGTTCATCACCGTCGCCTTCAGGCCGACGAAGGCACGGTCGGCCAGCGTGCAGCCGTGCACCATCGCGAGGTGGCCGATCAGCACATCCTCGCCGATGATCGTCGGAAAGCCTTCGGGGCGGTGCGGCATCGGGCCGTCGCAATGGACGACGCTGCCATCCTGGATGTTCGAGCGCGCACCGACGACGATATGGCTGACGTCGGCGCGCAGCACGCAATTATACCAGATGCTGACGTCGGGGCCGATTGTGACGTCGCCGATGATCCGGCATCCCGGCGCGATGAAGGCGCTGGGGTCGATCTGCGGCGTCTTGCCGTTCACCGTGATGATGCTGATGTCGCTGCGGCTCATTCCTCGCGGCCTCCGATGATATTCTTCCAGATCAGGACCGGCAGCGTCGAGGCATAGTCGTCGGTCCAGCGTTCGAAACCGGCGCGCGCTTCGAGCGGCACCCAGGCGCCGTCGTCGTAGCTATCCTTGCGCGGACGGATGCCCCCGGTCAATTCCTGCATCCGCTGCGGCGTCGCGGTGAGCGCGACCCAGTTCGATCCGGTGAGGTCGCCATATTCGTCGCCGACCGGGCCGGGGTCCATCCGGATCGCCGCGGCCCAGCCCCGCGCGCGCGCTTCTTCCGCCAGCACGGGTTCGAGCCCGAAGAAGCGGTTCGAAATGTGGATGAGCAGGATGCCGTCCGGTTTCAGCGCGCGCGCATAGATGCCGATCGCTTCCTTGGTCAGCAGGTGAAGCGGGATCGCGTCCGACGAAAAGGCGTCGATGACGAGGATGTCAAAACGCCCCGCGGGCTGCTCCGCGATCTGCAGCCGTGCGTCGCCGATGACGATGGGGGTGTCGCCGGCGCAATCCGAAAGGAAGGTAAATTTCGCGGGGTCGCGCGCGATGTCGACCATCACCGGGTCGATCTCGAAGATCGTCCAGTCCTGCCCGGGCTGCCGGTAACAGGCGAGCGTTCCTGCCCCCAATCCGACGATGCCGATCGACGCGTTCGGCCCCGCGAGCGCCTCGGCCTTGCCCAGCGTCAGCCCGACCCCCGACTGCGAACCATAATAGGTCGTCGGATCGCGCCGGTGCGCGGCGTCGGTGCGCTGGAGCCCGTGGAGCGTCGTGCCGTGCGCGAGGCGGCGCTGGTGCGATTCGGGATAGTCGGTCACCGTATAGACGCCGAAATAGCTGCGCACGCGCGCGCCGGTGAAGCTTTCCCCGATCGTGTCCCAGCCGCCGATGCCGATCATCAGCAGCGCGAGCACGGACACGAAAGCCCAGCGCCAGCCGATCACGAGGATACCGATCACAAAGATCACCACGCCCCAGACGGTCACGACCTGGTCGATCCGGCCCGTCCAGTCACCGACCATGTGCCAGCTGCCGAAGGCGGCAATCGCGACCAGCGTCATCGCAAGCGCGCGCGCGGTCCTGTCTTCGAGCCCCAGCCATTTGTCCCACGGCAAAAGTGCGGGCAGCGGCAGCAGCATCGCGGCCGCGAGGATCAGCAGCGGATGCTCATAGACCCAGTCGAAAATCAGCGGTGCGAACAGCGCCGCGAACAGCCCGCCGAGCACGCCGCCCGCCGACATGATCAGGTAGAAGAGCGTCAGATGCTGCGCGCCGGGACGGAGGTGATAGAGATAGCCGTGCAGCGCGGTTGCGACGACGAAGAGCATCGCAAGGCTGGCAAGCGCGACCATCATCGATCCGCCGCCCGAGCTCAGCAGGCCGAGCCCGCCGACCGCAAGCAGCACCACTGGCGCAAGCAGGGTGATGATCTGCGTCGGGCGCACGAAGGTCGAGAAGGCGATGACGAAGCTCAACAGATAGAGGCCGAGCGGCAGCACCCAGAGCAAGGGCATCGCGACGATGTCGGTGGTCAGGTGAGTCGTCGTCGACAGCATCAGCCCCGACGGCACCGCCGCGATCAACAGCCAGTGGATTTGCCGCCGCCACGTTGGCGCGGGCTCGTCGGCGGTATCGGCGTGCACCTCGGCACCGCCGTGCCAGCGCGCCGCCGCCGCGCCGGCGACGAGCAGGACGAGCAGCGCATAGCCCGCGGTCCAGCCCCAGCTTTGCACGGCGAGCGGCATCGTCGGCTCGACCAGCGCGGGATAGCTGAGGAGCCCGGCAAAGCTGCCGAGGTTCGACGCGGCATAAAGATAATAGGGATCGCCCGCCCGGGGGTCGGCGGCGAACCAGCGCTGCATCAGCGGTGCCTGCGCCGAGACGGTGAAGAAGACGGGGCCGATCGATGCGAGCAGGAGCAGAGGCACCCACAGCGCCTCTTGCCCCGGCCGGGGGGGCGCGATCTGCGCAATTCCGATGGGGAGCCACAGCGCCGACACGACAAAGAGCCCGAGATGGATCATCGCCTGCCGCCGGACGGTGAAACGGCCGAGCCAGTGCGCATAGGCGTAGCCGCCCAGCAGCAGCGCCTGATAGACGAGCATCGCGCTGTTCCATACCGCGGGCGCGCCGCCGAGCCGGGGCAGCACCATGCGCGCGACCATCGGCTGGACGAGGAAAAGGAGAAAGCTGCCGACGAGGATCGTCAGCACGAACAGCCAGCGGCGCGGCGACGCGGAAGCCCTCACGTCGTCAGGCGCCGAGCAGGCGCGCGGCATGAAGCGCATGATAGCTGAGCACGCCCGACGCCCCCGCGCGGCGGAAGGCAAGCAGCGTTTCGAGGACCAGCGCGTCGCGGTCGCCCGCGCCGGCCGCCGCCGCGGCCTCGATCATCGCATATTCGCCCGACACCTGGTATGCATAGACCGGGACGGCGAAATTGTCCTTCACCGCGCGGACGATGTCGAGATAGGGCAGCCCGGGCTTCACCATTACGCTGTCGGCGCCTTCGGCAAGGTCCTGCGCGACCTCGCGCAGCGCCTCCTCGCTGTTCGCGGGGTCCATCTGATAGGTCTTCTTGTCGCCCTTCAAAAGTCCACGCGAGCCGACCGCATCGCGGAACGGCCCATAGAAGGCCGAGGCATATTTGGCGGCGTAGCTCATGATCTGGACATGGCTGAAGCCTTCGGCCTCGAGCGCGTGTCGGATCGCGCCGACGCGCCCGTCCATCATGTCGCTGGGTGCGATGATGTCGGCCCCGGCGCGCGCCTGGTTCAGCGCCTGTCCGACGAGCACCTCGACCGTCTCGTCGTTGAGCACATAGCCCGTATCGCCGAGCAGCCCGTCCTGCCCGTGGCTGGTATAGGGATCGAGCGCGACGTCGGTGAGGATGCCGATGTCGTCGCCGAGCGCCTGCTTGATCGCCGCGGTGGCGCGGCACATGAGGTTGTCGGGATTGAGCGCCTCGCCGCCATCCTCGCTGCGCCGGTTGGCCTGCGTATAGGGAAAGAGCGCGAGGCACGGGATGCCCGCGGCGACCGCATCCTTCGCGCGTTCGACGAGCAAATCGACCGACCAGCGCGATACGCCGGGCAGGCTCGCGATCGGTTCTTCATTGTCCGATCCGTCGCAGACGAACAGCGGCCAGATCAGGTTCGCGGGCGAAAGGTGCGTTTCGCGCACCATCGCGCGGCTCCAGCCCGTGCGACGGGTACGGCGCAGGCGCAGGTCGGGGAAAGCGGCTTGGGTCATGCGGGGTGCATAGCGGCGCTTGGCCGCGCGGCAAATGGATAATGCCGCTTTTCTGCGGGATCAGATTCCCCCCTCCGCCCGTTTCGAGGCGACATCGGCGAAGCTGCCGAGCTTCGGCCCCTCGACCTGTTTCGCCGCGATCGGGGTCAGCGCGGCGCCCGGTGCAATCGACGTGAGAGCGCGGATACGCGCGCGGAAGTCGGCGAGCGCCTTGCCTTCGAGCAGCGCGCGGGTGACGAAAGTCACCGACGACGGATTGACCGCGCGGCCGTTGCGATAGAGTTCGTAATGGAGGTGCGGGCCGGTCGAGAGGCCTGTCGAGCCGATATAGCCGATCACCTGCCCGCGCCGCACGCGCTGGCCCGACCGCACCGCGATGCGGCTCATATGGCCGTAGCCGGTGCCGAGCCCGTTTCCGTGGTTGAGCTTCACATAATTGCCGAAGCCGCCGTGGCGCCCGGCGATCGTCACGACACCGTCGGTCACGGCATAGATCGGCGCGCCATAGCCGCCGCCGAAATCGATGCCGCTGTGCATCCGCTTGTAGCCGAGGATCGGGTGGCGCCGCATTCCGAAGGTCGAGGTGATGCGGCCGTTCGTGGGCCGCGCCATGCCCCCGCGCTGTTCGCCGACGCCCGACGCCTCGAACCATTGGGTACGCCCGTCGACCGTCCATTCGAGCATCGAGAGTTTCGATTTCCCGCCGCGGATCAGCCCGGCATAGAGCAATTTGCCTGTCTCACTCTCGCCCGTTTCGGCGCGGCGATAGTCGACGATGATGTCATATTCGTCGCCCGCCCGAATATCGCTGCCGACCGAAATCTGGCGACCGATGACGCGAAGATAGGACTGGATCGCCTCGGGCGGGGCACCCGCCGCGCGCGCCGAACGATAGAGGCTGTCGCCCACCTTGCCGCGGATGCGCAGCGGCGTCGCATCGACCGCGATCGGGATGCGCCGCATGACGAGCTGGCCGCCGACGCGCTCCATCTCGATGCGCAGGTCGAACCGTGCGCGCATCGCGAGCGCCTCGACCGGGCGCGGCATGGTGCGCGCCGCGCGGCGGCCGAGGATCAGGTCGATCCGCGTGCCCGGTGCGATGTCGGCGAGCGGGACCGCGCCCGACACCTGGCCTGCAAGCGCCTGCGCCTCGCTGCTGCCGACCCCCGAGCGTTCGAGCAGGCGCGCGAAACTGTCGCCGCGCCCGAGCGTCGCGGTGAGTTCGATCTGCGGCCGTTCGGGGGTCTGGGCCAGCGGGCGGACGGCATCGGTCGCGGCCATGTGCCGGCCGGTGTCGCCGCCGAGCGCGAGCGGCACGATCATCTGCGCGCGTGCCTCGTTGAAATCGGCCGCGTCGAGCGCAGGCGCGCCGCCGGCGTCGAGCGGCCGGACGCCGGGAAATGTCGCGATGACCGCCGTGCAAAGCAGGGTCAATGTCGCGAGACCGCGCCACCACTCGGCCGAGCCGATATTGTTGCCAAGGTCGGGAACAAGGTCGAGCCCCGCGAGCCGGTCGCGCCAGCCGAGCTGCGGGTCGGCGTCCGAATCGGTGCGTCGCAGCGGGATCGCTTGCGACATCGCAAGGGCGGCGGCGTTGCCGGACATCCCCGCGATGGGTTCGTGACGCTGGAACAAATTGCAACCCCCGCTCGGCGGACACCCCAAATCCGGCCGCCGAATGATGTTTTCGACCCGCTGTCTGTAAAGAAAGGTCGTTAAAGTCAATTTAATGGCGGATTTGCACGGCTCCCTTGCGGCAAGGCGTGGCGGGGTCGGGATATTATGCAAGCCTCCGGTAAAAATCCGCGTTTCCCCTGCGTTTTGACGATCGCCTGTTGCGCATGCGCCGCGCCCATGCCAGCTTGGCGGCCAAGAAAATGACCTCTTCCTCTTCCCGGCCGGTCAAGGCTGTCCTTGGCCCTACCAATACCGGCAAAACCCATTTGGCGGTCGAGCGCCTGACCGCCCATTCAAGCGGCATGATCGGCTTTCCGCTGCGCCTGCTGGCGCGCGAGGTTTACGACCGCGTGGTGGCGATCAAGGGACCGGCGCATGTCGGCCTCGTTACCGGCGAAGAGCGGATCATGCCCCCCGACGCGCGCTATCTGCTC
>CBJKNR010000243.1:0-5994 GCA_966417555.1 uncultured Sphingopyxis sp. | reverse complement strand
TCCTCGGGCGCCTCGCGGGCCATCGCGACGCAGCGCTCGACCAGTTTGGCAAGCTCGCCTGCGTCCATATCGGCGGTCGAGACGCTGGCGCTGCGCTGGCCGACGAAGACGCGAAGCGAAATATCCTGCCCTTCGGAGCGCTCGACATCCTCGAGCGCGCCCAGCCGCATCGAGACCGAGGTCGCGGCGTTGCAATAATAGAGCGCATCGGCGGCGTCGGCGCCGGCCTTGGCGGCGGCGTCGCACAGCATCTGCGCGCGGTCGAGGGCTTCGGAAACAGTCAGCATGTCCGCGCCCTAACCGGCGCGGAGCGAAGCGTCAAAATCTAAGTCGGATCAGCGGGCGATCGCGGCAATCGCGTCGGTGGCGGCCATTGCGCCGCTCACCCACAGGAAGGGTAGCGTCAGCGCGGCGATCCACAGGCGGCGCACATCGCGGCGAAAGCGCGCGTGGAGGCCCCAGCTCGCGAGGGCCTGACGGCTGAGATGATACCAGCGGCGTTCGGTCGACCGCGCGACCGGCAGCGCGAGTGCGAGCAGCATGATCAGGGCGACGACGATGAAAGCCGACGGTGCTCCGGCTGCGACTGCGCCCATCACCAGCCAGATCTGAAGCGCGGCAAAGGCTAGGAGCGCGGCGGCGGCGTGCCATGTCATTCGGCGACCCAAGCTGCGCGCCGGCGGCACGCTGACTGCCGTGCGCCTCCAGAGGCGCGGTCCGAATGCTGATGCCATGTTACAGCCCCCTTAGGCTGGCGATTCCCAGAACCGCACGTTTTGCCCCAAAAATTCCCAAGTCAAGACGGTTTGCCAGCGATTCGTTAATTTTCGCACTCGGTTCGGCGCGGATTCGCAACAAAATCACGGCAGGCGCCGAAATTGTTGCGAATCTGGCACAATTTATCGGCCACCTGCGACAGGGAGGGCCGAAAACGCCGTCGGCCGAATTGGAGCTGCGGTCTTGACCGCCCCTTGCAGCGAGGCGTAGCGCCATTGCATTCCCTGACGGATGGAGACGCGATGCGCCGACCCAAATTGCTTGACACGATAAGCAACTATAGCTGGCGACTCTTCCGCGCCGATGCGCTGGCCGGGGTCAGCGTCGCGCTCGTCGCCCTGCCGCTCTGCATCGCGATCGCCATCGCTTCGGGCAGCACGCCCTTCGTCGGGCTGGTCACCGCGATCGTCGGCGGCTTCATCATCTCGGCGACGAGCGGCAGCCGGGTGCAGATCGGCGGGCCGACCGGCGCTTTCATCGTCGTCGTTTATGGCGTGATTCAGGATCATGGCATGGACGGGCTGATCGTCGCGACGATCATGGCGGGCGTCCTGTTGATCGTGGCCGGCTTCTTCCGCGCCGGCCGGCTGATCGCGCTCGTCCCCGAGCCGGTGATCGATGGCTTCACCATCGGCATCGCGGTGATCATCGCCGCCAGCCAGTTTCAGGATGCGCTCGGCCTGTCGGCGGGCAAGATCCCCGCCGACATGATCCCGAAGCTCGAGGCGCTGTGGGCGGCGCGCGCCACGCTCAGCCTCGCGGCGCTGGGCGTGACCGCGGCGACAGTGGCCGCCATCCTGCTGCTCCGCCGCTGGCGCCCGCGCTGGCCGGTGCTGGTGATTGCCGTCGGCGCGGCGTCGCTCGCGGTGCTCCTGTTTCATCTGCCGGTCGATACGGTGGGCTCGCGTTTCGGCGCGTTGCCGACCGGATTTCCGGCGCCGCACTGGCCCGAAGTGACGCCCGGCCGGATCGTTGCACTGCTCCCCTCCGCGATCACGATCGCCTTTCTGGCGGGCGTGGAATCCCTGCTGTCGGCGATCGTCGCCGACCGCATGTTCGACGGCCGGCACCGTCCGAGCGCCGAACTGCTCGCGCAGGGCTATGCCAATGTCGTGACCCCGCTGTTCGGCGGGTTGCCGGTCACCGGCGCGATCGCGCGCACCGCGACCAACGTCCGCGCGGGCGGGCGCACGCCGGTGGCGGGCATGGTCCACGCGGCGGTGATCCTGATCGTCGTGCTCGCCGCCGGGGGGCTCGCGGGCGCGCTCGCGCTGCCCGCACTGGCGGCGGTGTTGCTGGTGACCGCCTATAATATGGCGGAGCCCGGGAAATGGCGGGAGCATGCGGCGCTGCCCCGGGACGAGTTGCTGCTGCTGCTCGTCACGCTGTTGCTGACGGTGTTCGCCGACCTGACGATTGCAATCGGTGTCGGCGTGGCGCTCGGTTTCATCCTGCGCTGGTGGAAGGGACGCGGCGCCAGGCTCTGGACCCCGCGCGAGCGCTAGGACCGATCGACATTTAGCCTCTGGCGGCCTGCAAATGGTGGCCTTCCGCGCTTCGGGTGCTCACGTGCAAAAGCACGCTGCGCTCCGGGTCACGAAAGACCACCATTTTCGACTCACCAGAAACCAAATGTCGATCGGTCCCGGGCCAAGGCTTGGTTTTAGGGCTGCGGCGGGGTCGGCAGCGGTTCGGCGTCGGCCTCGTCGGGCGCGGTCGGGGCGGGGGCCTGCCCGCTCGCCTGGCGTTCGAGTTCCTCGGCTGCCTTCTGGCGCTCGGCGAGCGCGCGCTCCTCGGCGACAACGGCGGCTTCGACCTCTTCGGCGGCAGCGTCGATGCCCGCGAGGCGCTTGGCGCGTTCGTCGGCGATCATCGCCTGCCAGTCGGTCTTGTTCGCAGCCTGCCGTTCGGCGCGCGCGCCTGCAACCAGCGCCTGCGTACAGCCGGTAAAGCCGCCGAGGCCGGTCGGCGAGCAGCTGTCGGTGCCGAAGCGGCCGACGCGCTCCAGAGCGACGACCTTGTTCGCCCACGCCTCGTTGCGCACGTCGAGCGGATTGCCGCGCAACATTTCGGGAACGCGATAGCGCTCCGTTTCGGGCAGGCGGTTACAGACGACGATTTCGTCGGGGCTCGACTGTTCGCACTTGTCATTGCCATAGACGATGACCTGGTTGATCTTTTCGGCGTCGACCGTCTGCTGCGCCGCGGCGGGCGTGGCGGCCGCGGCGCCGGCGAGGATCAGCGCGAACAGGGGGAGGCGGGTCATCGGATATTCCTTCGTCTGTTTGGCGCGGCTTGGCACCGCGACCCTGCATCCGTCATGAACGGAGCGGGGCTTTGCTGTATCAGATACGTTTCGACAGCGCGATGGCTGCACGGCAACCGGCGCGGATGGCGAAGCTCAGGACCGGGTAACCCGGCGCGCTTTCGGCACCGGCTTTAAGCGCGGCTTCCTTATGTTCCAGCTCTTCGGCGCGGAAATCCTCGACCGCCGCGCTGAGTTCGGGGTCGCTGTCGCCGAGTTCATCGAGCTGGTGCTGGTAATGGCGGTCGATTTCGGTCTCGACCGCTGCGGTGCACGCCATGGCGGCGCGCGGCCCCATCGCGGCGGTGACTGCACCAAGCGCGAAGCCCGCGACATTCCAGAAGGGCTGGAGCGCGGTCGGCCGCACGCCGCGCCGTGCGACCATCGCATCGAAGAATTTCCGGTGCCGCTCTTCCTGCTCGGCCATATGCGCGACCTCGCGCGCCATCGGGTGGCGGTCGCCCATCACCGCGAGCTGGCCGGCGTAAATGCGCGTCGCGCCATATTCGCCCGCCTGGTCGACGCGGATCATCGATGCGGTGCGCTTGTTCGTCATGCCGCCGATGTGGTCCTCCGGCGCAGCAAGGTCAAGACGAGTGCCGCCGCGCAAGCCGAGAAGATCGCGTTGAAACCCGCGAGTGAAATGCCGAAGAGCGACCATTGTACCGCGTCGCAGCGGATCAGCGGCGCGTTCATGATCGAATCGAGCGTGACAGGCCCGGCACCGCCGGTCGCGCAGGTCGTGATGCCTTCCCAGAAGCCATATTCGACTCCGGCGTGGAAGATGCCGATCGCGCCGCTGACGGCAATCGCGATCGCTGCGAGCAGCGTCAGCGCGCGCATCGCCTTGTCGCTCCGGCGCAGCAGCAGCGCGAGCAAGGCGAGCACGATCGCCGCCTGGTGCGGCCAGCGTTGCCAGTAACACATCTCGCATGGGTGGAGGCCAAAGCCATATTGCGACACGAGCGCGCCGCCATAGAGCAGCAGCGGCGCGAGGAACGCGACGACGGGCGCGGCGAGGCGCGAGTTCAGCATGTCCAGCGCCCCTTAGTTGCGCGCGATCGGCTTGGCCGCAGGTTTGACGGGCGGCTTGCCCCCTTGCGCCATGCGTGCTGCGGCCGGGTTGATCCGCCCGATCGTCTGCAGCGCATAGTGGAGCTGGAAATCCTCGATGCCCTTCGCCTTCAGGTCGGCCGCGGTCGCCGTAAAGCGCGGATCCGCCTTTTCATCCTTTTCGAGCAGGCCATTGTCGACCTTCTTCTCGTTGATCAGATGCCGGCGCAGGTCGCTTTCGCGGAATTTCGGCCGCGAGGCATAGTCGGGATCACTGAGCTGCGGCACGCGGATGTCGGGATCGATCCCGCCTTCCTGCACGCTGCGCCCCGACGGCGTATAGTAACGCGCGGTGGTCAGGCGGAGCGCGGTGGTATCGGTGAGCGGCAGCACCGTCTGCACCGACCCCTTGCCGAAACTGCGTTCGCCCATCACGACCGCGCGGTGCTGGTCCTGCAGCGCGCCCGCGACGATTTCGGAGGCCGAGGCCGAGCCCGAGTCGATCAGCACGACGATGGGGGCGCCGCCCGCCATGTCGCCGGGTTCAGCGAAATAACGTTCGATATCGCCCTTCTTGCGGCCGCGCTGCGAGACGATTTCACCGCGTTCGAGGAACAGGTCGCTGATCCCCACGGCTTCGTCGAGCAGGCCGCCCGGATTCGAGCGCAGATCGAGAATCCAGCCGCGCGGTTTCTTGCCGAGCGATTTCTCGACCGCGAGCATCGCCGCCTTGAGGTCGGTCGTCGCGTCGGCCGAAAAGCTGGTGACGGTGAGCACGCCGACGTCGCCGCTGACCTCCCATTTGACCGGCTTCAGATCGATGACCTCGCGCGTCAGCGTGAGTTCCATCGGCTTGTCCTGTCCTTCGCGCACGACGGTGATCTCGATCTGCGTGCCCGGACGCCCGCGCATCTGTTCGACCGCCTCGTCGAGCGTCAGGCCGAAGATCAGTTCCTTGTTGATATGGGTGATATAATCGCCCGCCTTGATCCCTGCCTTGTCGGCGGGGGTGTCGGCGGTGGGCGCGATCACCTTCACCACGCCATCTTCCATCGTCACCGAGAGGCCGAGGCCGCCATATTCGCCGTCGGTCTGGGTTCTGAGGTTCGAGAAGCCGCGGGCGTCGAGATAGCCCGAATGCGGGTCGAGGCTGGCGAGCATGCCGTTGATCGCACCCTCGATCAGCTTCGAGTCGTCAACGGGCTCGACATAGTTGGATTTGACTTCGAGATAGACGTCCATGAAGCGCGAAATTTCTTCCTGCGTCTTCGAATCGACGGTCGCCATCGCGCCGGTCGCGAGCGGGATCAGCGCCAGCGTCGAAAGCGCGGCGGCACCCTGCCACAAGGCGAAGCGGCGCTTCGGGGAGGTCTGGGTCGGTGTCGAGTCGGTCATCTCAGTCTTTCACTCAGGCGAGAGCAATCGCGCCTTATAGTCCCCGGCGCGCCATCCTCCTATGCATTTATGCGGGCGTCAAGCGATGCATCCCCATGCAGGACGGCGCCCGAACGCGCGATTAACCGATCATCGCGACGACGTCGACCGGACGCCCGGCGCGGCGCAGTTCGACGGTAATGCGGCTGTCCTCCGATCCCGCGCGGCCGACCGGCGTCCCGGCGTCGAGCTGATCGCCGACCCCGACCGACAGCGCGATCATGCCGGTGAGCAGCGACACCCAGCCGCCGCCATGATCGATGATCACAATCTTGCCAAAGCCGCGATAGTCGCCCGCAAAGCCGACGCGGCCGGCCGCGGGGGCGACGACCTGTCCGCCCGGGCGCGCGGCGATCGTCACACCGCGCGAACGCACACCGCTCTCGTTGACCTCGCCGAGACCGGCGACGATTCTTCCGACCACC
>CBJKNR010000242.1:0-5994 GCA_966417555.1 uncultured Sphingopyxis sp. | reverse complement strand
TTGAAGACGGCGGGACCGGGCTGGAAATATCGGGTGCGCCCGGAACGGTCGGGGTCGCGGCCAGCAAGGTCTTTACTCCGCCCGCCGGTTCGGCATTCCGCTGGCAGGTAATCGATCGAACGCCGAATCTGCAGGCATCGGCGAATTGGGAGATGACCTGTCTGATGGGTCCGGCGGCAAAAACGACCATCCGGTCGAACGATATGCTTGCTGATGCCGTTCCGCTCAGGCGGACGTTTGAACTCCGCGTGCCGGATGGCTGCACGCTCGTCCGGCTGGACATGCGCGTCGCGGGCGGTATCGGCCGCAATCCCGCACTGCTGTCGATCGGCAAGCTGTCCCTGGCCGAGAGTCGTCCTTCGCAGGCTCGACGACCGGGGTGATGTCGCTATAGGCCGAGGCCGTCGATCAGCGACTGGTTGACCTTGTCCACCGAATATTTCTGTTCGGAGATTCGCCGGCTTTCCGCCGCCATCCGTGTCCGTAGCGCAGAATCGCGTCCAAGCCGGATCATCGCGGCGGCAAGGGCTTCGGAATCGCGAACCGGAACGAGGAAGCCGTTGACGCCATCGACGGTCGTCTCGCGGCACCCCGGTGCATCGGTTGTGATAATCGGCCGGCCCATTCCCATCGCTTCGAGCACCGTTCGGGGCGTCCCCTCTCGCCACGACGGAAGAACGAATACCGATGCTTGTGTAATGGCGGGACGCACATCACCCAGATGCCCAAGATATTCGATACCCGACGCAATCCACCGGTCGAGTTCTTCCTGGCTCACCGCATCGGGACCGGTATCGAGCATTCCGGCCAGGAGAAAGCGCGCCTCGGGTATAATGGCGCGAACACGCGCCGCGGCTTCGGCATATTCCTCCAGGCCCTTGCTCCGCAAAAGTCGGGCGAGGCTGAGGAAAACCGGACCGGATGGAAGCGGCGCGAGGCCATAATGATCGAGATCGAGACCCGAGCCATTGACGATAACCGCCTTGCCCGGCTCGCCCAGGCTCCCCGCCGCGACAAAATCGGCAAGGTCATCGGGATTCTGAAAGACGACATGGCTGTTGGCGTCGGTGGCCATCCGGTAAAGACGCTGCGCTATTCGCTGCGTCGCGGCGCGTGCCAGTCCATCGCCGGAGATAAAGGCGAACCCGAGCCCTGTAACCATACTCGCCGACCGCGCGCGAGCGCGCTTGGCCGCCAGACTACCCCAGATATTGGGCTTTATCGTATAGTTGAGGACGAAATCCGCGCCGATTTTCCGGATCAGCCGATAGATGAAGCCATGGTAATTGAGATCGCCCAATATGCTGATCCGCGTGCGGCGCAGCGGAACGCTATGCGGTGTGGCTCCCAGTTCAAGAATGGCGTCGCGCCATTGTCCGTCGAGATCGGGCGACGAGACATGGACCTCGTGTCCGCGCGCAATAAGGTCGCGAACCAGCGGGCCGCGGAAATTGACGAGATATTGGGGGTGCGATCCATTGATCAGAATTTTGCTCATGGGGCTCGTTGGGTGAAGGATTGAGAAATAGGTCGACTGTGCGCGCCGCACCCGATTAGTGATCCGGTCTGATGTAAAGGAATCGATTGATATGCAAGTCGCGATCGCTGGTGCCAGCGGTTTTCTCGGGCGCCATCTGGTGGCTCGCCTCGCCGGTGCCGGCACGGCTTGTCGCATCCTCGCCCGGTCCGATCTGGCGCGCGACGACATTTCCGAGACTTTGGCCGGGTCCGACGTGATCGTCAATTGCGTCGGCGAGAAGTCTGGTGTCGGGGAAAATGCGGAATTCGCCAACGTCGTTCTTCCCCGGCGGCTGTACGAGGCCGCGCGCCACGCCGGGTTGAAGCAATTCGTGCATGTGAGCAGCGTCGCCGTCATTGCCAGCAGCAGCGCCGCCGGCGAATTGTTGGACGATGGGGCAACGCCCCGGCCGGATGGTCCCTATGGACGAAGCAAGCTTCGCGGCGATGAAGCGCTCGGCAGCATGGCGAGCGGCGGCGGGCCCGCTCTGACAATCCTGCGTCCGCCAATCCTGATCGCGAAAGACGCTCCGGGGGTTTTTGCGCTCCTCCGTCGTGCGGCGGAGCGCGGCTTGCCTTTGCCGCTTGCGGGTGCCGAAGGGCGCCGCAGCTTTATGCATGCCGACAATTTCGTGGAAGCCGTGCTTGCCGCGATCCGATCCGGGCAAGCCGGGACATACATCGTTACCGATAGCGCTCCGCTGACGTCGGAAGAGCTTTATGCGCGGATGCTCGCGGCCACCGGCAGTCCCAAACGCATCTTTTCCGTGGGCGCGGTGGGGCGCCGGATGCTTCAGCTCTTGCTCGGCCGAAGGGGCGAAAGCCTGTTTGGCGCAGCCGCTTTCGACGGCAGCCGCTTTGCGCGCGAGGCACGGCCGCAGTGGCCTGTACCCCCCGAGGAGATCGTTCGCGCGGCCATGGCGGGGGCAGAGTGGTAGCCGACGCGAGCGGTGTAGAAGATCAGGCTGCCGCGTCGCCGCGACCGCCACCGACTGCGGTTCGAACGAGTATCGAAATATCCGCCATAAGGCTCGGGTTTGCGGCATAGGCTGCGTCGATCTGCGCAAGCTTGACCGGTGTCGACATATCGACACCCTGAATTTGCGCCAATCCGGTTATTCCCGGTCGGATCCCGAAAACGCCGAGTTTGGACCGTTCCTCGATCAGTTCGGTCTGGCTTTCAAGGCAAGGGCGGGGACCAACCAGGCTCATCTCGCCGCGCAGCACACACCACAATTGCGGCAATTCGTCGATCTTGAGCCGGCGCAGGATGGCGCCGGTCCGGTTGATCGCGGCCGCCCCTACCTGGTGCGACGCCAGATGGGGCGTGTCCGGCGGCATCGTCCGCATCTTTACCAGGGTAAAGGGACGGCGATTGCGACCCACGCGCCGCTGCGTGAAAACAGGATTGGCCCTGACGTCGATGAAAATTGCGAGTGCCGCGATCAGGCAGACAAGAAGGGCGGGGAGGAAGAGAAGCAGCGAAACCGTTATATCCATGAAACGCTTCGTCATATCGAAATTATACCCGTCATGGCATGAGGCCGGAAAGCAGAAAATGGAGGCGCGGTCGAGCGCGATGCAGGCGTATAGATGCGGGGGCCTGTCCGGGCTATCGAAATTTGGGGCTTGCAGCTCCATGGGGAGCCGGCGGTGTCAGAAGAGTTGCGCGTCCGCGCTTCGGCCTATAGGGGGCAAATCAGCGATCTTGCTCCCGTCCTCGCGCCTCGCTCGCAAGTCGCTCGCCGGCAAGCACAGGTGGCGTGATCAGAGTTCCTCAATCAAGTAATCGACCAATAGAAAAATGGGAATTTTCTCGAGGCTCGTCGATGTGGCTCGGCAGATCCGGCTGTTCTCCCTGCGGGACATGGCCTGGCAATATGCCGCCAGCTTCGGCGTGGCCATCTTCGGCGCCCTCTATATTCTCGCTGCGGGCCGCGTGCTGGGTCCGCAGGATTTCGGCGCCTATGCACTCGCCGCCGCGGTTCCGACGGTCATAAACGCGCTGTTCGACTATCGCATCCAGGAGGTCTCGATTGTCGTCCTCAGCGAAAAGATGAGTGCCGGGGATTCGGCGCGCAACATTCGCTCGCTCTTTCTGTTCGACGTGCTGGCGCGTGTTGTCGCGTTCGGCCTGTCGGTGCCCGCCGGAATCCTCGTGCTGCAGATGCTGGATATCGACGTCGACCCGATGGTGCCCCTGCTGGCCGCTCTGACGGTGTTCAGCGCCAAGGTTGGAATCGGCCCGGCGATCGGGCTCATGCGCCTTTCCGGGAATATCCACAAATATGCGCTGCTCCAGTCGCTCGACTGGGCGCTGAGGCTGCTGGGGTTCGGCGCCGTTTTCTTTCTGGGGCATGTCACGGTCGAATCGGCGTTTCTGGTGCAGGTTCCGCCAGCAATTGCGATCAACCTGTGGATTTTGCATCTCGCCCACCGGATCGCCCACCGGACCTATGGGGCGATCGGCGGTCTCACCGGCGCGGCGGATCAGCTGCGGGTTTTCTGCCGCGAGCGGTCGAAGCTGCTTCTCAGCAGCCAGTCGATTTCCGCCGTCGATTCGGTGGTGAAGGAACTCGATACGCTGATATGCGGGATATTCCTCACGCCGCACAATGTGGCGGTCTATAAAATTGCCAAGAGCATCGCCGCCATTGCATGGAAATGCGTCGATCCGATCTTCGTCGTCATTCTGCCAAACGTCGCCGCCTATGTCTCCGACGGGAAGATGGCGGAGCTGTCGGCCATCCTGAAAAAGACCACAATCTATCTGCTTGGCATCGCCCTCTTCGTATTTCTCGCGGGATGGGCACTAGTGTTCCCGTTCACCCAATATGTCCTCGGCCCGGGATATGACGATGTGCCGTCGATATTCCCGCTGATATCGATGTGGATCGTCGTGGCCTTGCCGTTCATATGGACGCACTCGGTCGCGATTGCCTCGGGCAATGCGGCGCTCCAGGCCCTGTCGGGGCTGCTGGGGGCCATCATCGGGATCGGGGCGCTGGTACTCGGCGCTGCATCCTGGAGCCTCTCGGGTGCGGCGCTCGGGCTGTCGGTCGCTTATGCGGCGACTTTCGTCATTTCCTGGATGCTGCTCGTCAAAAAGAAGATCGTGATATGGTAAAGCACCGCAAGGCGCATCTGGTCCTGGCGCAGGACAATCGGTCGTGGATCATCGAAAAGATGGCGGCGCGGATAGCCGAACATGCACCGGCCTTCGGGTTCGACGTTTCGGTGGGCGATGCCGAAGACCGCGACGCCGACGTGAATCACTGGATGAGCTACGCCTTCGCCAACGTTCCGCACAACACGCCGGCGACGATGCTCATCACGCATCTCGACGATCCGTACAAGATCGGGCTGGTCAAGAGCGAGCTGGCCTCGGGCGTTGACGTCGGCATCGCGCTGTCGAGCCATACCTGCGACATATTGGCTGCGGCAGGCGTTCCCGAGGCGTCGCTCGCCTTCGCGGTTCCCGGCCATGATTTTGCGGCCAAGCCGAGGCGCATCGTCATTGGCCTGACGACGAGGCTCTATGCCGACGGCCGCAAGCGCGAATCCATGCTGGTCGAGATGGCGCGAACGATGCGTCTCGACCGGTTCAGGTTCGAAATTTTCGGCCTGGGGTGGGAGAATGTGATTCCCCTCCTCGAGGCGGCGGGGGCCGAGGTGGCCTATTCGCCGGGCACCGACGATTTCCGGGCCGATTATATCGAGATGATGGCCCGCGTGCCGGGGTTCGATTATTATCTGTACCTCGGCCGCGACGAGGGGTCGCTGGGAACGCTCGATGCGCTTGCCGCGGGGGTGAAGACGATCGTCACGCCGCAGGGCTTCCATGTCGACCTTCCGGGCGGAATTACCCATGCCATATGGTCGCAGGACGAACTGGAAGCCGTGTTCCGCGAACTCGCGGCAGAGGTGGACCGGCGCACGGGCGCGGTGGCCGGCCTGACCTGGCAGGCTTATGCCGAAGCGCATACGATCGTCTGGCACGCGATTCTGGACGGACGGGGCGGTCAGATTGCCGATTTGCTGGCGGCCCATCGCGGCTTCAATTCGCGCGAGGTCGCGCCGGTGAGCGAAGGGCGCGCCACGATGCTCCGCCGGCTCGTCAGCCCCTATCGCATTCGTTCGGCGCTAAGCCATATCCCGTTGCTCAAACCTGTTCGGGCATGGATCAAGCGGCGCTAATCTGTTGCATTGGACGGCGGGCCTCTCTAGTTAGCCCGACACTGTATTTTGAAAGACCTCGTAAATGAAAAAGGCAATTATTACAGGCGTTACCGGTCAGGACGGCGCCTATCTGGCAGAACTGCTGCTGGAGAAAGGATATATGGTGCATGGTGTTAAACGCCGCGCTTCCCTCATCAACACGGAGCGTATTGATCACCTGTACCAGGACCCCCACAGCGATAATGTTCGTTTCAGGCTGCACTACGGGGATATGACAGACAGCACCAACCTGATCCG
>CBJKNR010000241.1:0-6063 GCA_966417555.1 uncultured Sphingopyxis sp. | reverse complement strand
TCCGCCAGCGCCTGCGCCGCGCCGCTCACCAGCGCCACAAGATGGTTCGACGCGTGGCAGAGCGCGGCGTGATAGAGCGCGCGCCGATCTTCTGCGATTTCGACCGCTACACCGCCGAGCAGCGCGACGATGCGCCCGGCTCGCGCAGTGGCTTCGGCTGTCGGGGCTGTGATCGCAAAGCGCGCGCCTGCCATGCGGGTGGCTTCGCTTTCCGGATCGCCGGTAAATGTCATCGCCGGATGGATGGCGGCCGTAAGCGCTCCCTTGTCGCGGAGAGGATCGAGGATCGCGGCGCCGGTGCGGCCGCTCACGTGAAAAACGAAAGGCGCAAGGTCCGCCGATTGCCGGGCTGCGATGGCGGACACGGTTTCGGCGAGAGCGTCGTCCGCGACGGCTATGGCGACGACGTCGCATTCGGCTGTCAGGCGATCGAGGTCCGGTTCGGCAATCGCACCGGACCGCGTCGCCGCGATGCGGGTCTTTTCGAGCGAGCGGCCCCACAGCATCGATCGTCCGATCGCGTGCGGCCTCAGTGCAAGCGCGAGCGCTTGCGCCACGCGGCCTGCACCAACGATCCCCAGCTGATGGAAGCGAAAATCGGTCATGGGCCGCGGTGTAATCCGTGAGCGGAGGTTTCGCCAATGAAACGTCTGTTTGCGGTCGATTGCGGCCCATTATTTCTTCGTCGTTCCGGACTCGATCCGGGACCCATTCTTCCAAACGTCGCGTGAATGGACGCCGGATCAAGTCCCGAGTGACGAAAGAACGAACAGCAGCTCTTCCACCCCCTGTCGCCCATGGGGACTTTATCTCCCCATTCCCGGCCTCTACGGTCGCCTGATGCAGCGATACTCGACAATGAGACTGGCCGGAACGATCTTCGCCCTTCTGGCTCTCTCGGCCTGCGCCGGCGGCAATTACCGCCCCGTAGCCGACGCCCCCGTTCGCATCGGGTCCGCCTATACGGTCCGCGGCACGACCTATGTTCCGGCCGCGGCGCCGGCCTATGACACGCTTGGCTATGCAAGCTGGTACGGCAGCGAGTCGGGCAATCGCACAGCCAACGGCGAGAAGTTCCGGCCGGGCTGGATCACTGCCGCGCATACGACCTTGCCGCTGCCGACCTATGTCGAAGTCACCGCGCTTGATACCGGACGACGGATCATCGTCCGCGTCAACGACCGGGGTCCGTTCGCGCAAGGACGTGTCATCGACTTGTCGCGCGGCGCGGCCGAAGAACTCGGCATGAAGGCGCAGGGGCATGCGCCGGTGCGCGTGCGGCGTGTCGAACCGTCGGAGAAGGATCGTGAACGGCTGCGCAAGGGCAAGTCCGCAGCGCCGCTGGCGCCGGTTCCCGAGCGCGAGCTGCAGCGATTGCGCGCGCAGCTTCTGCCACAAGGACGCTGATTTCGCGCATTCCGGCTTGATGGGGCAAGCGGGCGCGTCCAAAGCGGCGCCGATACATAAAGGGGAAGGGCATAGCGCGTGGAACTGGCACCCTATCGACAGCATCGGCGCATCCTGACCGCGAGCCTTGTCGGCACCGCGGTCGAATTTTACGATTTCTATATCTATGGCACCGCGGCGGCGCTGGTGTTCGGGCCACTCTTCTTTCCCGAGAGCTCGGCCTCGGCGCAGCTGATGTACAGCTTCATGACCTTCGGGCTCGCCTTTTTCGCGCGACCCGTCGGGGCGGTCGTGTTCGGCCATTATGGCGACCGGATCGGGCGCAAGTCGACGCTCGTTGCCTCGCTGATGCTGATGGGCGCCTCGACGCTGCTCATCGCCTTCCTCCCGACCTATGCGATGGTCGGGTGGGTCGCGCCGCTGCTGCTCTGCATTTTGCGCTTCGGGCAGGGATTTGGCCTCGGCGGCGAATGGGGCGGCGCGGCGCTGCTCGCGGTCGAGAATGCGCCACCGGGATGGAAATCGCGCTTCGGCATGTTCCCGCAACTGGGGGCGCCGGTCGGCTTTATCGCGGCGAACGGGCTGTTCCTGCTGCTCGGGCTGGGGCTCGGCGACGCCGATTTCGCGGCGTGGGGCTGGCGCATTCCGTTTCTGCTGTCGGCGGTTCTCGTGGGGCTGGGGCTGTGGGTGCGGCTCAAGATCGGCGAGACGCCCGACTTTGCCGAGGCGCTGGAAAAGGAGGCGCGGGTCGCGGTGCCGCTCGGCGAGCTGTTCCGGCATCATCTGGTCGCGACGTTCGCGGGGACTTTTGCCGTCGTCGCCTGTTTCGCAATCTTCTATCTCGCGACGTCATTTGCGCTCGCGCACGGGACGGCGGCGCTCGGCTATCCGAAGGAGCAGTTCCTGCTGATCCAGCTCGGCGCGATCCTGTTCATGGCGGTGGGGATTATCTTCGCGGGCTATTGGAGCGACGCGTCGAGCGCGCAGCGCGTGCTGAGCTGGGGATGCGGCGCGACGGTGCTCGTCGGCTTCCTGTTCGGGCCATCGCTGGCGTCGGGGAGCTGGCTGACGATCTTCCTCGGCCTTGCCGCGGCGCTGTTCGTCATGGGGTTGGTCTATGGGCCGCTGGGAAGCTGGCTCACAGGACTGTTTCCCGTTCGTGTGCGCTACACCGGGGCGTCGGTGACATTCAACGCGGGTGGCATCCTCGGCGGCGCGATGGCGCCGATCATCGCGCAGGCGCTGGCTGAGCGCGGCGGGACCGTGACGGTCGGCCTCTATCTCGCGCTCGCGGGGCTGGTAAGCTGGCTGGGGCTACTGATGGTGCGGCGGCAGACGATCAGGCGGGACGCTGGCTGACGCGAAAACGGTCGACGATGCGGCCGTCGACCGCGACGAGCCCGGCGGCGATCAGCGCCATGCCGATCCAGTGCCGCGGCAGCAGCACTTCGCCGAGCAGCAGGGTGCCGAGCAGGATCGCGGTGACCGGGATGAGTAACGTGACGAGCAGCGCGTTAGTCGCACCGGCGCGCGCGATCAGGCTGAAATAGAGGAAATAGGCGACCGTTGTCGAAAGCAGCGCGAGCCCGCCGATCGCGAGGAGCGTGGTCGTACCGGGGAGAGCAAGCCGCCAGGGGGCGTCAATGAACAGCGCGACCGGCAGAATGAGCAGCGTGCCCGCGACAAGCTGTCCCGTCGCGACGTCAAGCGGGCCGACGCCCCACGCGCGAAAGCGGCGGCCGTAGACCCCGGCGAGCGCATAGCAGAAGGTTGCGCCGAGGCACGCCAGTTGCGCGGAGAGGCTGGCACCGATCCCCGAGAGCGCGCCGCCGCCGATCATCACCGCGACCCCGGCGATGCCGGCGCCGACCCCGACGAGTTTCGCCGGCGTGGCTTTTTCGTCGGGGGTGAAAAGATGCGCGACGATCACGCCCCACAGCGGGGTCGTCGCGTTGAGGATCGAGGCAAGACCGCTGGCGATCTGGGTTTGCGCATAGGCGAACAGCGAAAAGGGAAGCGCGGTGTTGAGCAGCGCGAGGAGAAAAAGCGCGGGCCAGAGCCCGGCGCGGCGCGGCATCGCGCGGCTGGTGACGGCCATGAAGGCGAGCATCAGCAGCGACGAGAGGCCAAGCCGGGTGAGGACGAGGGTGAAGGGTGGAACTTCGCGCAGCGCGACGCCGAGAAACGCGACGCCGAGAAAGAAGAAGGATCCGCCCCACAGGATCGACAGCAGGATCAACATGCCCCACTCGGCGGCGCCCATGCGCAGGTTGATCGGTACGGTCATCACGCGGCCCTAGCGGCGAAAGGACGGGCGGGGCATCCCGCTTCTTGCGGTCAAAGCTGCGCCGGCCTGAACAGCGTCAGCTTCGCCTTGCCGACCTTGCGCGTCGCGTCGATTTCGAAGCCCGCGACCTCGACCGCTTCCTTGTCACTGGTCTCGATCGAGATCAGGCTGTCGGGTCCGATCCAGCCGAGGCGGTTCAGTTTGTCGAGCGCGACGCTGCCCGCGCCCGTGTCGTAGGGCGCGTCAAGCAGGAGAAGGTCGTAGCCGCGGTGAGCAGGGCCGAGCGCGAGCACCGAGCCCGCACGGATGTCGGCACGCGCGGTGGCGCCGAGTGCGGCAAGATTCTTCCTGAGCGCGTCGAGCGCGTCGCGATCCTGCTCGGCGAACAGGCATTGTCCGGCGCCGCGTGAGAGCGCCTCAATCCCGAGCGCGCCCGAGCCCGCGAAGAGATCGGCGACATACAGCCCCTCGAAGCTGCCGAGGCGGCTCGCGAGCATCGAGAAGAGCGTTTCGCGCGTTCGATCGGCGGTAGGACGGGTGGCGTCGTTCTTCGGCGCGAGCAGCTTGCGGCCGCGCCATTCGCCCGAAATAACCCGCATCAGCCGAGGCGCCGGCGGAATTTGAACAGTTCGTCGCGCGGGACGACCTCGACCGCGCCCATGTCGAGCCCGGCGAGGGTGAATTCGCCATAGCGGGTGCGGATCAGGCGGCTGACCTGCAGCCCGAAATGTTCGAGCACACGGCGGACTTCGCGGTTCTTGCCCTCGGTCAGCGTCATTTCGACCCACTGGTTGCGCCCCGTGCGGCGTTCGAGATTGGCGTCGATGCGGCCGTAGCGGACGCCGTCGATCTCGATCCCCATCGCGAGCTCTTCGAGCTGCGCTTGGCTGATGTCGCCGAAGGCGCGCGCGCGATAGGTGCGCTCGACCCCGCTCGCGGGCAGTTCGAGCTGGCGCTTGAATTCGCCGTCGTTGGTGAGGAGCAACAGCCCCTCGGTATTATAGTCGAGACGCCCGATCGGCATCAGGCGCGGTAGCCCCTTGGGCAACAGGTCGTAGATCGTCTTGCGCCCCTTGGGATCGCGCGCGGCGGTGAGGCAGCCGGCGGGCTTGTGAAAGCGGTAGAGGCGCGTCGACACCGGCTTGGCGACGGGGTTGCCGTCGACGGTGAGGCCGTCGAGCGACGACAGCAGCGGCGCGGGCTGGGCGATCGCCTCGCCGTTCAGCGCGATGCGGCCCTCCTCGATCATCCGTTCGATGTCGCGGCGCGAGCCGACGCCGGCGCGCGCGAGTAGCTTGGCGATGCGTTGCGGCCCATCCTCGCGATCCTCGGCGGGTTTGGTCTTGAGCGCCGTTGCGGCGCCGCGCGCGGCGCGGCGGCCTTTCGGGGCGTCACGATCTGCGGCGGAGCGAGGCGCAGGGCGGGGCGGACGGCGGGTCGTCATCGGAACGGATGCGGCTTTCTTGTCGTTTTCGAAGGAGAATAGTGTTGCGTTGTGATCACGCTCATAGCCGGAAAAGACTCGCTTCGTCGATGGCAAGCAGAAGCAATCTTGCAGGACGGCACAGGGCGAGTCATGGCGCTGTTGGAAGGAGTCCTCATGCTCTTCGGCCACCGCCCGACCTGCATCAAGCGATTGCTGATCATCGAGGATGATCCGCTGACCGCGTTCGACAATGAGCACACGCTGAAAATCGGCGGGTACGACATCGTCGCGACGGTCGATTCGGGCGAAGCTGCGGTGGCGGTCATGGCCGCCGAGCCGGTCGATGCGATCGTCCTGGACTTGGGACTGGCGGGTCATATGACGGGGCGCGAGGTCGCGCGCCTTGCGCGTGACCGCGGCATCGCTGTGCTGCTGGTGACAGGACAATGCCCTGCCGACGCCGAGGAGCTCGCGATCGCCTGTCTCGGCAAGCCGCACAGCGCAGCAGCGCTCGTATCGGCGCTGAAGGCGGTCGAGATGATGACGTGCAAGAATCAGGCACCGCGCAAGGTCAGCGGGCTCACGACCTTCTGGCGGCCGCAGGCCGCGTGAGCGCGCCCGGCCGATAAATAGCCGCTTCCAATTTGACACCAAGGCTTTAGGCCCTGTCGCATAACAGGCGACCGCGACGCGGGCGCGCGGGGAGCGACGGCATGTCGGTTGATCTTATCCGGTTTATCATTTTCGCCGCGATCCTCGGCGGGCTGGCGGTCGTTGCGCTGTCGATCCCGGCGTTCCGGCCGTATCTGCGCAAGAATCCGATGATCACCTTTCTGCTCGGCATATCGAGCGGCTTTCCGCTGACGCTGCTGATCGCGACGATGACCTTCTGGCTCGCCAAGGTCGGGATCGATACCGCAACGATCGGTTTCGCAGTTGCGCT